>DAIQRN010000092.1:0-8448 GCA_036786185.1 Acidovorax sp.
GGCCGCTGCGCTCCAGGAACAGGGTGCGGTTGGGCAGACCCGTGATGTCGTCGTAGTACGCCAGGTAGTTCAGCCGCTCTTCCTTGTCGAGGTGGTCCATGGCAAAGCCGATGTCCCCCGCCAGATCGGTCAGCAGGTGCATCTCGTCATCGTCGAAGAACCCGGCTTCGTCGGCAAACAGGGCGATCACGCCGACCACCTCGTGCGCCACCAGCAGGGGCAACACGGCCGTCGACGCCACGCCGCGCGCGGCCAACTCCTGCGCGCGGCGGCTCAGCGTCACGGTGGTGGCCGGGGTTGGCGGCTGCTGCGCGTTGGCTGCGGCGGCCTGCCCGCGCGCGGGGTCATCCGGCGAGCGCGCGGTGCCCTGGTAGCGGGCTGCGGCGGAGGGAGCGAGCGCGGTGACGGAATCCATGGCGGGTCTCCTGCAGGACGGCAGCGCGCGGCCTGCCCGCGCGTTCCAGGGGCGATGGTGGGCCAAGCCCTGGCAAAAGTAAAGCGGGCGGGCCTGCGCCCGGGGGGCCGGTCTGCGCTAGGACGGGTCCTGGTCGATCACCAGATAGCGCCGGACCAGATCGAAAAAACTCTCGTAGAACGTTTCTTTGGAGATGGTCTCGCTGCCCACCTTGACCATGGATTCGCTGCTGGCCGACACCGGCAGCGACACCGAGCCGAGCGATCCCACGCCCAGGCTGGCGGAGTTGTTGGTCTTGCGCAGCGCGTAGGTGTCTTGCAGGGCCGTGACAAAGCCCAGGCTCACGCGGCCGTCGCCGGATTCGGGCACGCAGACCACGCGCACCAGCATCTGCAGGTGCGACTCGGCCTCGGGCTGAAAGCTCTTGTGCCCTTCCACCATGTCCGTCCGGCTGGAGGAGATGACGTAACCCTGGCTGAGCAAGGCTCGGCGCGATGCCTCGCAGGTCTGGGCGGGCGTGGCGTCGAACATGCGCGAGTAGGTGCTGACGGAGCCAAAGTCCTCCTGCACCTCGAAGGTCTTGGGTGCGCTGGCGCTCACGCACCCCGCCAGCGCGGCGGCGGCGGCCAGCCCCGTGGCGGCCAGCGCCCGGTGGCGCCAAGGCGCTGCGCTGGTTGCCGCCCTGGAGGACGGCGCTGTCCATGAAAAGCTCGGCAACGGAAACTCCTGGTTCATTCTCTTGGCTGGCGGGCCGGTGGATTTCCGGCATGCGTGCTCAGACATTCTGCACGGTGCCCAGTTCCAGGCGCCGTGCGCACGCGGGCGGCCATTCCATCAAATGCTACACTATTAATAGCTGTCAGCGCTTGCCAGTAAAGCGCCAGAGCCCCAAAAACCTGTGACCGGCGAAAAACGCCCCTGCCCCGCCAACGTGCCCCTCGCCGCCTCCCTGCTCTGCCTGGTCGTCGCCATCAGCGACGGCGACACCCTCACCGTGCGCTGCGGCGCGCCCGGCGCCTATGAGCAGGTGCGCGTGCGCGTGGCCGCCATTGATGCCCCCGAATCACGCCAGGCCTTTGGCCAGAAGTCGCGGCAGAACCTGGCGCGGCTGTGCTTCAAGCAGCGGGCCACACTGCAGCCGGTCGAGCAAGACAGCTACGGCCGCACGGTGGCCCATGTGCGCTGCGCAGGCGCCGACGTGGCCACGGCCCAGGTGCGCGCGGGCCTGGCCTGGGTGTACACGCCCTACGCCAGCGCGCGCCCGCACCTGGCGCCGCTGCAGCAAAAGGCGCGCAACAGCGGCGCGGGCCTGTGGTCGCAGCCCCGCCCGCTGGCGCCGTGGGACTACCGGCACCGGCATGGGCGCGCGGCGCAAAGCCGATAGCATCGCGCACTGGCCTTCCTACCTTCTTGTTCTGCGCCCGCTTGGGGCCACTCTCCTGCCGTGACCGACGCCGCCTCCCCAGACCCGCAGGCACCTGCCAGCGTTTACCGCCATGCCGGTTTTGTCTCCTTTCTGGCCGCCCGCGTGGTGGCCGTGGTGGCCACGCAGGTGCAGGCGGTGGTGGTGGCCTGGCAGGTGTATGACATCACGCGCGCGCCGCTGGCGCTGGCCTACGTGGGCCTGGCGCAGTTCCTGCCCATGCTGTGCCTGTTGCTACCCGCGGGCGACCTGATCGACCGGTTCCCGCGCAAGCGCATCCTGGCGCTGAGCTGGTCGGTGGGCGGGCTGTGCAGCGCCCTGCTGTGGTGGCTGTCGGGCCACGGGGCCAGCGGCGTGGCGGGCATCTATGCGGTGCTGGTGCTGTATGGCTGCTCGCGGGCGTTCTCGGGCCCGGCCCTGCAGAGCCTGCTGCCGCAGATCGTGCCGCGCGGCCAGCTCGCGCAGGCCATTGCCGCCAACAGCATGCTGATGCGCGCGGCCAGCATCGGCGGGCCGCTGCTGGGCGGGCTGCTGTATGCCCTGGGCGGCGGCACGCTGACCTACGCCGTGTGCTGCGCCTGCTTTGGCCTGGGCGTGGCCTTGCTGCTGCGCGTGGTGGTGGCCCATGCCGCCCCGCCGCAGCCCGCGCTGGGCACGATGTGGCAGCACTTTGGTGCGGGCATCGCCTTCATCCGCTCGCGGCCCATCATTCTGGGCACCATCTCGCTCGATCTGTTCGCCGTGCTGCTGGGCGGCGTGGTGGCCCTGCTGCCCATCTATGCGCAGGAGGTGCTGCACGTGGGCCCCGCGGGCCTGGGCGCGCTGCGCAGCGCCATGGCCATGGGCGAGGTGGGCGCGGGGCTATACCTGAGCCTGCGCCCCTTCAACCGCCGCGTGGGGCGCACCATGTTCATCGCCGTGGCGGTGTTTGGCGTGGCCAACCTGGTGTTTGCGCTCTCCAGCCTGTTCTGGCTGTCGTTTGCGGCGCTGGCGGTGGCGGGCGCGGCCGACATGGTGAGCGTGTACATCCGCGGGGCGCTGGTGCAGTTTTCCACGCCCGACGCGATGCGCGGGCGCGTGAACGCGGTGAACATGCTGTTCATCGGTTCGTCGAACGAGCTGGGGGAGTTTCGCGCGGGCACCAGCGCCGCGTGGCTGGGCGTGGTGCCCGCCGCCGTGGTGGGCGGCCTGTGCACGCTGGGCGTGGTGGGCGGCTGGATGCTGGCCTTCCGCACCCTGCGCACGGTGGACCGGTTCGAGGAAGCCGCCGCCGCTACGCCCCCTGGGCGTTGAACACGCCGGTGAGCAGCTGTGGCAGGCGCTCCACCTTCATCTTGAAGCCGCAGGCCTGCGCGTGGCCGCCACCGCCCATGCTTTCGGCCAGCGGGATGCAGTCAAAGTTGCGCTGCGATCGCAGGCCCGCCTTCACGCCCTTGTCGCCCGCGCTCCACATCAGCGCGAACGTGCCGGACTGGGCCGAGAGGATGTCGCCCACCAGGCTGTGGAACATGCCGGGGGCGTTGACCATCAGCCCCGCGATGCCGTTGAACACCAGGGGCTGCGCGCCCTCGGCGATGTCGGCCGCGAGCTTGCGGTATTTCTCGTCCATGGCCGCGCCGCGCGCCATGAACTGCGTGAGCTGCTCGGGCGTGAAGGTGGCGATCTCGTGCCAGCGGGCAAAGCTTTGGGTCTCCATGTCCAGCGCCGACAGGAAGCCCGCGCTCTCGGCAAACTCCCATTTCCAGATGTCGCGGTCTTCCACGTACTGCAGCAGCGGCGGCACAGGCGCATCGGGGTGAAAAAACTCCCACGCCAGGCGCGCGCCCGACTTGCTCATGTCAAAGTGCACCACGCCGCAGCGGCAGGCAAAGCCGGTGAGCTTCTCGGCCGCGCTCTTGTGGTGGTCCAGCATGACCAGCTTGGCGGCGTGCTCGTCGATGGCGCGCAGGATGTCCTCGGCAAACGAGAAGTCCAGGATGTACACCGCGCGGCCCGCCACGGGCGGCAGGTCGTCCAGCGTCTGCACGTCGCCATGGTCCAGGCCCTTGTACTCGGCGCTGTCGCCGTAGTAGAGCCAGGCGGCCAGCGCGGCGCCAAAGCCGTCGGGGCAGTTGCGCCCGTGGTACAGGATGAGCGGCGCGGGGTCGTTCTTGTCGGGCGCCACCAGCAGTTGCAGGGGCAGGATGGTTGATTTGCTCTTCATGCCCCGATTGTCGTTGCTCAGACCGGCAGCCAGCGCCACCAGAAGGGCCGGCGCTGCTCCTTGGCGCCAAGCGCCTGCAGCAGCGCGACGAATTCAGCGCGCCCGTGGCGCTGCGCGGCCTGCAATGGCGTTAGGTCGTCAAAGTCAGACCGCAGCATGGGGTCGGCCCCGTGGGCCAGCAGGTAGTGCGCGATATCGTCGTGGCCCGCGATGAGGCTGGCCACCAGGGGCGTGCACAGCACCTCGGGGTGCTGGTAGTTGGGGTTCACGCCGGCGTCAATGTGGTGGCGCACCAGCGCCAGGTTGCCCGCCACGGCGGCGGCGTACATGTCTTTCCAGTCTCCGCCCGACATAGGCTTGTCTCCTGAAGGGGTGAGCCCGCAGTTTATGGGCAAAATGCGCGGCTTCGTCCCTTGACCTGTCCATGCAAACCCTGCCTCTCCTCTGGCGCGACGAGCACCTGGTGGCCGTCTATAAACCTGCGGGCTGGCTGGTGCACCGCACGGGGCTGGACGCAGGCGAGACGCGCTTTGTGATGCAGACCCTGCGCGACCAGCTGGGCCAGCATGTGTACCCCGTGCACCGGCTGGACAAGGGCACCTGCGGCGTGCTGGTGATGGCGCTGCACAGCGATGCGGCGCGCGCGCTGTCGCAGGCGTTTGAGCAGGGCGCCACCCGCAAGCGCTACCTGGCCCTGGTGCGCGGCTGGGCGCCCGAGGCGGTGGAGGTGGACCACGCGCTCAAGCCCGACGACGCCCCGGCAGACGCCGCCGTGCAGGCCGCGCACACGTGCTTTCGCCGCCTGGCACGGCTCACGCTGCCCGAGGCCAGCGATGCGCGCTTTGCCACCACCCGCGCGTCGCTGGTGCAGGCCGAGCCCACCACGGGGCGGCGCCACCAGATCCGCCGCCACCTCAAGCACCTGGCCCACCCCATCCTTGGCGACGCCACGCACGGCAAAGGCCCGCTCAACCGCTGGTGGGCCGAGCGCCTGGGCCAGCAGCGGCTGTGGCTGCACGCCTGGCAACTGGCGCTGCCGCACCCGGTGACGGGCGCGCCGCTGGTGTTTGACAGCGGCCTGCGCTGGCCCGCCCACGGCGCGCAAGGCACGCAGGACGCGCAGGACACGGGCCCCGCGCAGGACTGGCAGCGGCTGCTGGCGCAGCTGCCCTGGGAGCTTGAACTACGGAATTGATAGCTGCCAGCGCTTGCTACATAAGCGCTGGATGCCAATTTGTCTCAAATTTTCAACGTCAGCCCCGTCCTACCGCCGTGCCCGCCCTGCGCCGCTTGCCGCGCGCCGGGCCCCTGCGCGACAGTAGCCCCATGGATGATTGGTGGACCCAGATTGCACAAACCGTGGCGGCGGAGTTCTCGGACGTGCCCGACGCCGCGCAGGCCGCGCGCATCGCCGTGCGCCTGGGCGTGGCCGCGCTGCTGGGGGGCTTGCTGGGCTGGGAGCGCGAGCACGCAGGCAAGGCCGCTGGCGTGCGCACCCACATGCTGGTGGCCATGGGCGCGGCGCTGTTCGTGCTGGTGGCGCAGCAGGCGGGCATCTCCCCGGCGGACAACAGCCGCGTTCTGCAGGGCATCATCGCGGGCGTGGGCTTTCTCGGGGCGGGCACCATCCTCAAGGGCGACGCGGAGAGCCAGGTCCAGGGCCTGACCACGGCGGCAGGCATCTGGCTCACGGCCGCCATCGGCGTGGCCGCCGGGCTGGGGCGCGAGATGACGGCGGTGCTCAGCACCGTGCTGGCGCTGGCCGTGCTGGGGGCCGTGCCGCTGCTGCAGGGCGCCACCACGCGCCGGCGCAAGCCCTGAAAAACCCGCCCGGCTGCACTACACTTTTTGAATCCGCCCCACACCGGGGCGGTCTTCTTTTTCTGGGTTCCTTCTTCATGCGCAGACCGCCCTGCTCCGCCGTGCCCACCCGCTTCGCCATGGCCTTTCATGGCTGAGGCCGCCAACCCCGTTTCGGGCAATCTGCGCGGCATCGTGGCCATGGTGGCTGCCGTGGGCTGCTTTTCGGTGATGGACGCGCTGCTCAAGACCCTGGCAGGCAGCTACCCCGCCATGCAGGTGGCGGCGCTGCGCGGCTGGGCCGCCCTGCCACTGGTGGTGCTGTACGTGCTGTGGCGCGGCGAGGCGGCCGGGCTGGTCAGGGTGCGCTGGCCGCTGCACCTGCTGCGCGGCGTGCTCAACGTGGCCATGCTCGGGCTGTTTACCTACGCGCTGCGCGAGCTGGGGCTGGCCGAGGCCTACACGCTGTTCTTCATCGCGCCGCTGCTCATCACGGCGCTGTCCACCGTGGTGCTGCGCGAGAAGGTGCGCGCCGTGCACTGGGTGGCCATTGCGCTGGGCATGGTGGGCGTGCTGGTGGCGCTGCGGCCCAGCCAGGAGGCCTTTTTCACGCTGGGCGCGCTGGCCGTGCTGGGGGCGGCAACGGCGTACGCGGTGTCGGCCATCACCGGGCGCGTGCTCACGCGCACCGACTCCAGCGCCAGCCTGGTGTTCTGGACCACCGCGCTGCTCGCGCTGGGTTCCGGGGCGCTGGCCTGGCCGAACTGGGTGGGCGTGGCGCAGGCGCACTGGCCGCTGGTGGCGGGGCTGGCGGTGACGGGCTTCCTGGGGCAGTTGGCGATCACCGAGGCCTTCCGCCACGGCCAGGCCGCGGTGGTGGCACCGTTTGAATACACCGCCCTCGCCTGGGGCATGGGGCTGGACTGGGTGCTGTGGCAGGCCGTGCCGGGCTTTTCGACCCTGCTGGGCGGCGCCATCATCATCGGCAGCGGCTTGTACCTGGTGCGGCAGGAGCGCACGCAGGCCGTGGTGCCACCCTGAATACTATTAATTCAATAGCTGCCAGCGCTTGCTGGTAAAGCGCCGGAGGCCAATTTGAACCATAATCCGCGGATGCACGCCCAAGACATCCTCCACTTCTGGTTCGACGAACTCACCCCCGCCCAGCACTTTGCGCAGGACGATGCCTTGGATGCACTGATCCGCACACGCTTTGGCGCCACCTGGGAGGCCGCGCGCCAGTGCGAGCTGTGGGGCTGGCGCGCCACGCCGCAGGGGCGGCTGGCGGAGATCCTGGTGCTCGACCAGTTCTCGCGCAACGTCCACCGGGGTTCGCCGCTGGCCTTTGCGCAGGACGCGCAGGCCCTGGCGCTGGCGCAGGAACTGGTGGCCGGGCGGCACGACGCGCAGTTGCCGCCCGCGCAGCGCGCCTTTGCCTACATGCCCTACATGCACAGCGAATCGGCCGCCATCCATGCGCAGGCCATGGTGCTGTTCGATCAGCCGGGGCTGGAGAACGCCCTGGACTTTGAGCGGCGCCACCGCGACATCATCGAGCGCTTTGGGCGCTACCCGCACCGCAACGCGGTGCTGGGGCGGGCGTCCACCCCGCAAGAAACCGAATTCCTGACGCAACCCGGCTCGTCGTTCTGAGCGCCATCAGCCTACAAAAACTGACACGCCCCAGGCCAGGGCTGCCGCGCAAGGGCCGCCAAGCCGCGTATGCGGCGCTTCGCTTGCGTGCGCTGGCTGCGTCCCCCTCCCGAAGGAGAGGGGGAAGGCGCGCAGCGCCTCAGGGGGTGCCGTTCAAATCGGCCGCGTAAGGTACACGGCTTCCCGGCCCACGATGCCCAGGCGCGTGGGCATGAACACCGTGCAGTCGTCGCACAGCGCGCGGATCTCGTGCGGGCCGTCGGTGGCGATGAGCTCGCCCTTGGCAAAGGTCTCGAAGCCCTCCACCGGCCGCGTGAAGGCGAAATCGGGCGTGCGCACCATGCAGGTCTCCAGCAGCTCGTAGCGGCGCTGGGCGGCGGGCGCGGCGCGTGGCGCGGCCTCGATCAGGCCGAAATGCGCCAGGAAGTCCTGCGCCGCCGCAATGGCCACGTCCGACGCCGATTGCAGAAAGTGCTGGCCACACTCCACCACCAGCGCCACGCCCTGGCCGTCGGCCTGCCCGTGGCGGCCATGCTGGATCAGTGGCGTGCCCGAGCCCAGGCCGCTGGGCATGACCAGGTGCACGGGCGGGCGGCCAATGGCCAGCGCGGCCTGGGCGTTGCGCTCGTAGGCCGGATAGACCCAGAAGGGCTCCACGTCCTGGCTGGTGGAGTGGATGTCGAGGATGTGGTCGGCCGCAGCCACCACGGGGCGCAACTGGCGGGCGCGCAGCAGCTCGGGGCTTTCCTCGGTGCCATCCAGCTCACCGGCGGACCAGATGCGGTTGAGGTTGTGCACCAGCTGGCGGCTGTCGAACGGGCGCGCCTTGTCAAAGGATTCGTATGCCGCCACGTTGGCAAAGCTGATGGTCAGCGTGCCGATGAGCGGGCGCACGCCCGTGTCCAGCAGGTGCGTGGCGGCCACCATGCCGCAAATCTCGTTGCCATGCGTGAG
>DAIQRN010000521.1:0-1929 GCA_036786185.1 Acidovorax sp.
CGCCCGCCTGCACATCGACCCAGCCCCGGCCCAGGCGCTGGGTATCGGCGTTGGGGATGGCATCCAGACCGGCCAGCTCGCCCACGCGCAGGCCGCAGCCGTACAGCAGCTCGACCATGGCGGCGTCGCGCGCTTCCAGCCAGGGGTCGGCGCCGGTGTTGTCGAACTCGGCCAGGCGCACGGCGTCGTCCACCGGCAGGGCCTTGGGCAAGGGTTTGGGCGCCTTGGGTGCGCGCACGTCCTGCACGGGGTTGTGCGCAATCAGCCCCTGGCGCCCGGCCCAGGTAAAGAAGCCGCGCCAACCCGACAGGATGAGCGCTATGCCGCGCCCGCTGCGCCCGGCGCTGTGCATCTGCGCCACAAAGCGGCGGATGTGCGCGGTTTGCAGCTGCAGCAGCGGCAGGCCCACGCCCGCCGCCAGCTGCGCCAGCCGTTCCAAATCCAGGGTGTAGAGCGTGAGCGTGCGCTCCGCCAGGCGTTTTTCCACCCGCACATGCTCCAGATAGCGCAGCACCTGCGGGTCGGCGGTCACTTCAGCCTCATGAGCGCGGCGCTGGCGATCTCGGCCATGCGCGAGAGGAATTCGGTGCCCATGGTGGCGTCAAAGCGCTGCGCGTCGGGCGAGCCCAGCACCAGCAGGCCAAACGCCGGTGTGGCGCCGTCGATGGCGCCCGCACGCAGCGGCAGCAAGGCCAGCGACTGCGCGGGCTCGCCGCCCTCACCGTCCACCTGCTGGGTCAGCCAGCCCGCAGGCTCGAAGCCCAGGTTGGGGCCACAGAACGGCATGGTCAGCGACGAAGCGAAGGCGCGCGCGTCGTCGCTGGCGCCCTGGGTGAAGTCGGCGTCGATGTACGGGCCCGCCACATCCCAGACGCGCACGGCGGCCTGGGGTACGTCAAACAGGGTGCGCACGCCGTCCACCACGGCCTGGGGCAGGTCGAAGGGTTCCTTCACCTGCAGCAGCGCGCTGGTCCACTGGTGCACCTTGTGGGCGATGGAGGCGTTTTCGGTGCTGTTGCGCACCATTTCCATGATGCGCTGCTCCAGGCCCTTGATCTTCTCGCGCAGCATCTCGGCCTGGCGCTCCTGCAGGCTCACGGCGCGCGCGCCGTGGGGGCTGGTGATCTGCACGCTGGCCAGCACTTCGGCGTGGCGCTCGAAAAAGCCCGGCGTGTTGGTCAGGAACTCGGCGATGTCGTCTTCGGTGATCGGTGGGATGGAAGAGGAGGTGGTCATAGGGCTTCGGGGATGTCGATCTGGCCTTCGAACACGGTGGTGGCGGGGCCGGTCATGAAAACGGAATCGGCCGCCTGGCCGCTCCAGGCAATGGTGAGGCGCCCGCCGCGGGTCTCGACCTCGACCGTGGAATCCAGCAGGCCCAGGCGGATGCCCGAGGTCACGGCCGCGCAGGCGCCGGTGCCGCAGGCCAGGGTTTCGCCCACGCCGCGCTCGAACACGCGCAGGCGCACATGGCTGCGGTCCAGCACCTGCAGGTAGCCCGCGTTCACGCGCTCCGGGAAGCGCGCGTGGCTCTCGATCAACGGGCCGGTCTGCGCCACGGGGGCGGTGTCCACGTTGTCCACCAGCTGCACCGCGTGCGGGTTGCCCATGGAGGCGATTGCTACCAAAACAGGAGCTGCTTGCGCTTGCCCATCAAGCGTCAGAGGCCATTTTTGCCCTGAACCCTGCGGCACGGGCGCGAGGCCGACGGCATCGAACGGCACCTTGGCGGGGTCGAACTCCGGGCGGCCCATGTCCACGGTGACGCGGCCGTCGGGTGTGAGCCGGGGGGCAATGACGCCGCTCTGCGTCTGCACGCGCAGCACGTCCTTGTCGGTGAGGCCCTTGTCGCGCACGAAGCGCGCGAAGCAGCGCGCACCGTTGCCGCACTGCTGCACCTCGCCGCCGTCGGCGTTGTGGATCACGTAT
>DAIQRN010000093.1:0-8414 GCA_036786185.1 Acidovorax sp.
GGGAAGGCGCGAAGCGACTCAGGG
The DNA here is from genome assembly GCA_036786185.1 of Acidovorax sp. Lineage (GTDB taxonomy): Bacteria > Pseudomonadota > Gammaproteobacteria > Burkholderiales > Burkholderiaceae_C > Acidovorax. The sequence goes on from DAIQRN010000093.1 coordinate 25, forward strand.
GGGGTGTTGTTTCATTTCAGTCCCCCATCACGATGCCTTCGCGGCGCGGGTCGGCGCCGCCCATCCAGAGCTTCTTGCCGTGCGCGTTGCCCAGCGTGATGGCCTGCAGGCCGCTGGTCATGTTCATCTCGCGCACCTCGGCACCGCGCGCGCGCAGGGCTTCGACGGTGGCGGGCGGGAAGCGCTTTTCTTCCAGCAGCGTGGGGCCGTTCATGCTGCCGAAGTTGGGCAGGTTGATGGCCTGCTGCGGCATCAGGCCCCAGTGGAAGACGCCGTACAGCGTCTTGGCCGTGTAGTGGATGATGGCCGCGCCGCCGGGGCTGCCGCCGCTCATCAGGAGCTCGCCGGTGGTGTTGTCGAACACCAGCGTGGGCGCCATGGATGAGCGGGGGCGCTTGCCGGGTTGAACGCGGTTGGCAATCGGCTGGCCCTGGGCGTCGGTGGGGGCAAAGCTGAAGTCTGTGAGTTCGTTGTTCAGCAAAAAGCCCTTGACCATCTGCCGTGCGCCAAACTGGTCCTCGATGGTGGTCGTCATCGCCAGCGCGTTGCCGTGCGCGTCCACGATGCTGATGTGGCTGGTGCCGTACTCGGGCTGGTCGGGCATGGGCGCGTAGCTGGTCTTGACCGCGCCGGGGTTGCCGGGCTGCGCCACCTTCAGGCTTTGCGCGCCGATGAGCTTGGCGCGTTCGGCCAGGTAGGCCGGGGCCAGCAGGCTGCTCCAGCTGCCGGCGGGCGGCTGCACGAAGTCGGGGTCGGCCACGTACTGCGCGCGGTCGGCAAAGGCCAGGCGGGAGGCCTCGGTGTACAGGTGCAGCCAGTCGGCCGACGGAAGACCGTCTTGCAGCGGCTTGGCGGCGGCGTCGGTGTTTTTCAGGATTCCCAGGATCTGCCCGATGGCAATGGCGCCCGAGCTGGGTGGCGGAAAGCCGCACACGCTCAGCGCCTTGCTGGCCACCTGGTAGTCGTAGCACAGCGCCTCGCGCTTCTTGGGCTGATAGCCGGCCAGGTCGGCCAGGGCGAGTTTGCCGGGGTTGGTGGGGTGCTTGGTTACCTTGTCCACGATGGCCTGGGCGACTTCGCCCTCGTGCAGCGCCTTGCTGCCTTCGGCGGCGATGCGGCGCAGCACGGCGGCCAGCTCGGGGTTGCGCAGGTTGAAGCCCACGTCGCGCGCGTCGCCGTCGGGCTTGTAGAAGTAGGCGGCTGCCACGGGGTCCTTCTTGAGGTGCTGGTCGGCCTTGACCAGCGTGTTCAGCCGCGCGCTGACCTTGAAGCCGCCCTCGGCCAGCGTGATGGCGGGCTGGAACAGCGTGGCCCAGGGCAGCTTGCCGTGCTGCTGGTGCGCCAGCTCCAGCATGCGCACCGTGCCGGGCACGCCCACCGAGCGGCCTCCCACCACGCCGTCGTAGAAGGGCAGGGGCTTGCCGTCGGCGCCCAAGAAGAGCTTTTCATCGGCGGCGGCGGGTGCGGTCTCGCGGCCGTCATAGGCCTCCACGGCCTTGCCGTCGAAGTGCAGCAGGAAGGCGCCGCCGCCGATGCCGCTGGACTGCGGTTCGACCAGCGTCAGCACCATCTGCACGGCGATGGCGGCGTCCACGGCCGAGCCGCCGACCTTGAGGATCTGGTAGCCCGCGTCCGTCGCCAGCGGGTTGGCGGCGGCCACGGCGAACTTCTCGGTGGCCCAGCCGGGCTTTTCGGTATAGCCCGACGAGCCTTCGGGTTGGGCGGGCAAGGTGTAGGCAAATTGCGAGGGGCTGCTGGCGCAACCGGCCAGCAGCACGGCGAGCGCGGCACCGGCGACAAGGCCGGGGCGCAGGCTGCGGGACGACGCTGGGGCAGGCGAGGCGGTGGTATGCATGTGCTTCTCCTTCGTGGCAAGAAGCGGACATCGTAAGGGGCGCAGCGGGTGCGGGCGGCGGCGTTACATTGCGCTACAGGCACAGAGTTTGAAGCCATTTTGGCCTCCAGCGCTTGATGGGTAAGCGCTGGCAGCTATCAATAAAGAAGCATCACGCAGGCTCGGGCCCTGCGCGCCCATCCTGAACCACGAACCGGGCCAGGGTGCTGGCGCCGCTGTCGGCGCGCATCGGGTCGTCCACCACGCGCAGGGTGGTCGTCCAGCGCTGGGGCGTGATGTCGGCCAGGCCGTAGCCGCGCTGGTCGCAGCGGGCCAGCAGCACGTGGGGGTTGTGCCGCACCACGGCATCCACCTTGTCCTGCGTGGTGCCCGAGCGCGAGCTGATGGAGGTGCCGCAGAACTCGCTGGCGATAACGGGCGAGTCGGGGCGGCCTGCGTTGGCGTGCACGCGGCACACGTAGTTCTGGTGGATGTCGCCGCCCAGCAGCACGGTGTTGCGCGGTGCGTGCCGGGCCAGCGACTGCAGCAGGCGCGCGCGGGCAGCGGGGTAGCCGTCCCAGTTGTCGGTGCCCTGCTTGCCCGAGGGGTAGTGGCGCGGCGAGAACAGCGTCTGCTGCGCGATCACGCTCCAGTGGGTGGCGCCGGGCGTGGCGGCGTCGCTGGCCAGGCCTGCGTCCAGCCATTGCTCCTGCGCCGCGCCCAGCAGGCTGCGGGCGGGTTCGGCCAGATCGGCACAGCCGCCCCGCACGGCCCTCGCGCTGGCGGAGCCGGGCGTGCGGCAGGCCTGCCAGTTGCGGTACTGGCGGCTGTCCAGCAGGTGGACGTGCGCCAGCCGTCCCCAGCGCAGTCGGCGGTAGACCTGCAGCGCGTCCCACCGGGTGTCCGGGAAGGGCCGGGCCAGGCTGGCGGCGCGCAGGGGCATGTTTTCATAAAAGGCCTGCCAGGCCGCGCCGCGCATCGCCAGAAAGCCCGTGCCGTCGCCCTGGCCCGCACGGCCTGCCTCTGCGGCGTAGTCGTTTTGCACCTCGTGGTCGTCCCAGGTCACAGCCCAGGGGCAGGTGGCGTGGGCGGCCTGCAGCGCGGGGTCGCTCTTGTGCAGGGCGTAGCGGTCGCGGTAGTCGGCCAGCGTGGTGGCCAGCCGCAGGCTGTGGGTGCGCGCCAGGTCGCTGGTGTTGTGGGGCGTGGCGTACTCGTAGATGTAGTCGCCCAGGAAGAGCACCAGGTCGGGCTGGTCCGCCGCGAGGTGGCGCCAGGCGGCGTAGTGGCCGTGCTCCCAGCGCTGGCAGGACGCGAAGGCGATGCGCAGCGCGTCCGGCAGGTCGCCCGCGGCGGGCGCGGTGCGGGTGCGGCCCAAGGTGCTGACCGCATCGCCCAGTATGAAGCGGTAGTGGTACCAGCGCGCGGGCTGCAGGCCGCGCAGCTCCACATGCACGCTGTGGCCCAGCTGCGCCAGGGCGGGGGCTTCGCCCTTCTGGACGATCTGCGCAAAGCGGGCATCGTGCGCCACCTCCCAGCGCACGGTGTGGGTGGCCTGCATCTGCGCTGCATCGGCCAGCACCAGGCGCGTCCAGAGCACCACACCATCGGGCGTGGGGTCGCCGCTGGCGATGCCCAGCGCAAAGGGGTTGCCTTGCAGCGTGGGTGGTTTGCTCCAGGCCCAGTGGGGGAGGGTGGTGGCGGTGGCGGCGAGGGCCGCGTTGCGCAGAAAGCTGCGTCTTGGCTGCAGGGTCATTGCAGGGCGCTGAATGGATGCGCTGTGCTTAAAACTGGCTCGGCCCAGGCCAGCGGCCATCGCGCAAGGGCCGCCCCGCCGCGCTGATGGCGTCCCCTTCGGGGGAAGGCGCCGCAGGCGACACAGGGGGCTTCTCAGTCATGCCGCCATCACGCGGTTCTTGCCCGCGCGCTTGGCCAGGTACATGGCCTGGTCGGCGCGGCGGATGACGTCGCTGCTGGCCTCGTCGCTGCCCAGTTGGGCCACGCCCGCGCTGAAGGTAATGAGCACCCGCTCGGAGCCCTGCAGAAAGAAGCGGGTGGTGAGCTCGCGCTGCAGCCGCATCATGGCCTTCACACCGCTGTCCACGGTGGTGTCGGGCAGCAGCAGCACAAACTCTTCGCCGCCGTAGCGCGCCAGCAGGTCCTGCGGCCGCATGACCTCGCGCGTGACTTGCGCCAGGTGCACCAGGGCGGCGTCGCCACTGGCATGGCCCAGGCGGTCGTTCAAGGCCTTGAAGTTGTCCACGTCCAGCAGCGCCAGGCACAGCGACGAGTCCAGGCGGCGGGTGCGGGCAATCTCGCGCTCCATGGCCTCATCGAGGCCCTTGCGGTTGAGCGAGCCGGTCAGCGGGTCGTGCCGCGCCTGGGCTCTGGCGCGGTCGAGTTCTTCCTGCAGCCGGGCGACCTCGGCACGCTTGGCCTCGGTGCGCTGGCGCAGGTCCTCCAGCTCGTCGTGGGTGACGCGGCTTTCCAGGGCAATGGCGCGGGTGGCGCTCATCACCTCCTGCAGCACGGGGGCGATCTCGTCGAGCGTGTGGGCCTTGCCCAGCAGGTCGGCGCAGCGGGCCATGGTGCCCTGGTAGGAGGTGCTGGAAGCGGTGATCTTGGCCAGCCTTTCGATGAAGGTGGCCAGCATGTCCTTCATCTGCCCTTGCGCCTCGATCGTGCGGGCCTTGGCCTCGCTTTGCTTGAAGATCACATCCTTCAGCCGCCGCTGCACGTCGTCCAGGCGGCGCAGGGTCAGCGGCGGGGTGGCGGCGATCATCAGCGCCTCGGCCTGGCTGTGCAGCCAGCGGTCTTCGACGCTGAGCACGGCGATGTTCTCGAACACCATGTGCAAAAGCTCCAGCAGGCTGGCGCGGATGGTGGCCTGCTCCTCGGTGGCGAACGACAGGCGGTAGGTGAAGTTGTTCAGCATGAGCTGAACGGTGGAGAGGGGCGGCGCGGGCTCCTTGAGCAGGGCGATGAGCTGATGTGCCATCTCGTGCACGCGGGCGTCGTCCTCGCCGAGCGCGGGCAGGGTGTTGTCGATGAGGCGCGCCAGCAGTTGTGCAAAGTCGTCGGGCAGGACAAGCGCGGTATCGGCCCGCGTCTCGATGGGGGCCGACGCGGCGGCGGGGTTCAGACCCAGGTTGGCGTAGCCGACCAGCACGCCTTGCAGAGCCGACCAGTCCTTGTTCTGGACGGCGCGCTCAAACTGCCCCAGCAGGCGCTTTTGCGCTGGCGTCTGCCCGGGCAGCACGCGCAGGATGTTGCTCAGCGGACCGTCGGGAAAGGGCTGCGGAGTGCGGATTTCCGCGATTTCGTCATACAGCGCCAGGTAGTTGTCGGGCGTGGGCGCAAGCCTGCGGGCGGCCAACTGCCGGAAGGTTTCACGCGCGATGTCAGAGGGGAGACGGTCAGCCATGTGCAGACACCGGGTTCAAAGGGGACGGGTTGCCCAAGTGTGACACAGCGGCCGACCCGGCGGGCCGGATTGGGGGCGCTCAGTTGACCATGACCAGCTTGCCCATCACACCGCGCGAACCCATGTGCGCGTAGGCTGCGGGTAGCTCGGCCATGGGCATGGTGCGGTCAATGACGGGTTTGACCTTGCCCTGCGCGTACCACTGGGCCAGCGTGCCCATCATGGCGGCGTTGGCCTGGGGTTCGCGCTTGGCGAAATCGCCCCAGAAGACGCCCACGATGGACGCGCCCTTGAGCAGCGCCAGGTTGAAGGGCAGGGCGGGGATGGGGCCGGAGGCAAAACCCACCACCAGGTAGCGGCCGCGCCAGGCGATGGAGCGGAATGCGGGCTCGGCGAAATCGCCGCCCACGGGGTCATAGATCACGTCGGGGCCCTTGCCGTCCGTCAGGGTCTTGATCGCATCGCGCAGGTTGCCATTGCTGTAGTTGATGGTGGCATCGGCACCGATGGAAGTGCACAACGCGCATTTTTCGTCGCTGGAGGCCGCAGCGATCACGCGCGCGCCCATGGCCTTGGCGATCTGGATGGCGGCCGTGCCCACACCCCCTGCAGCGCCCAGCACCAGCACGGTTTCGCCCGCCTTGAGCTGGGCGCGGTCCACCAGCGCGTGGTAGGACGTGGCGTAGATCATGATGAAGGCGGCGGCATCCACATGCGGAAAGCCGTCGGGCAAGGGCATGCACAGCGCCGCCGGCGCGATGGTGTGGGTGCCAAAGCCCCCGGTGCCCGACAGGCAGGCCACGTTCTGGCCCACCTGCAGGTGCTTGACGCCTTCTCCCACGGCCGTCACCACGCCCGCGTACTCGGAGCCGGGCACAAAGGGCAGGGGCGGCTTCATCTGGTACTTGTTCTGCACGATCAGCAGGTCGGGAAAGTTCAGGCTGGCGGCCTTGATCTCGATGAGCACCTCGCCGGCCTTGGGAGCGGGCGTGGGCAGTTCGGTCCAGGCCAGGGCGTCAACGCCGACGGGGTTGGTGCAAAGCCAAGCGTGCATGGGAAAGTCTCCTGTCTATGTGGGGACGCATGATAGGCGGGTGCAGGCGGTGCGCGATGTCCCACGAGCGACGGGGTGGTCGGGGTGCCACCTACAATCCGTTGCAACCCCCTGCTGCAACCATGAAAATTCTGATTTCCAACGACGACGGCTACCAGGCTCCCGGCATCGTCACACTGCACGACGCTCTCAAAACCCTGGACGGGGTGAAGGTGGAGGTGGTTGCGCCGGAGCACAACAACAGTGCCAAGTCCAACGCGCTGACCCTGCATTCGCCGCTGTCCGTGAACACCGCGCACAACGGATTTCGCTATGTGAACGGCACACCGGCCGATTGCGTGCACATTGCACTCACGGGGCTGCTCGGTTACCGGCCCGATCTGGTGGTTTCGGGCATCAACAACGGCGCCAACATGGGGGACGACACCATCTATTCCGGCACGGTGGGAGCGGCGATGGAGGGTTATCTGTTCGGCATACCAGCGATTGCGTTCTCGCAGGTGGACAAGGGCTGGGGCGAAATCGAGGCCGCCGCCGCCAAGGCGCGCGAGATGGTGGCGCAGATGCGGGCGCAGCAACTGGTGGGGGAAACGCCTTGGCTGCTGAATGTGAACATCCCCAACATGCCCCTGGAGGCACTCAAGCCAGTCAAGCTATGCCGCCTGGGCCGTCGCCATTCGGCGGAACGCGTGATCGTGCAGCAAAACCCGCGCGGCGAGGCCATGTACTGGATTGGCGGGGCGGGTGCCGCCAAGGACGATGCCGAAGGCACGGATTTCCATGCCACGGCGCAGGGCCATGTGTCGATCACGCCGCTGAAGGTGGACCTGACCGATCACGACAATCTGGGCTACTGGGCGCAGACCGCGTCGCGTCTGGTGGCGGGGGCGTGATGCAGCAGCGCCGTCCTGGGTTTCCGGCCCGGCTGCCGAGTGCAGCCGCACCAGCGCCTGCACGGCCCGCGCCCCTGGCTCCACAGGCACGGCACACCGCGGCCGCGCCGCCGACGGGAGTGGGGCTCGATTCGGCCGCCGTGCGCGCGCGCATGGTGCAAAAGCTGGCGGCGGGTGGCATTACGTCCGCTGCGGTGCTGCAGGCAATGGGCGCCGTGGAGCGCCACCGCTTTGTGGACAGTGCGCTGGTCAACCAGGCCTACGAAGACACCAGTTTGCCGATTGGCCTGGGACAGACCATCTCCAAACCCAATGTGGTGGCGCGCATGTGCGAGCTGCTGCTGGGCGCCGAGGGCGCGCGTGCGGGTGGCTTGGGGCGGGTGCTTGAAATTGGCACCGGCTGCGGCTACCAGGCTGCGGTGCTGAGCCATCTGGCGCGCGAGGTGTACACGCTGGAGCGCTTGCGTGGCCTGCACGACAAGGCGCGTGACAACCTGCGCCCGTTTCGACTGGCCAATGTGCATTTGCTGTTTGGCGACGGCATGCTGGGCTATGCCAAGGGGGCACCCTATGCCGCCATCATTGCAGCAGCAGGCGGTGACGCCGTGCCCCAGGCCTGGTGCGAACAGTTGGCGGTGGGCGGTCGCCTTGTGGCGCCGATGGCCGTGGCGGGAGGGCAGCAGATGTTGCTTGTGATCGACAGAACTCCGCACGGATTGAAACAAAACGTGCTCGAACCCGTGCATTTTGTCCCCCTAAAATCGGGGATTGCCTAGCACACTCCATCTCTAAAGGGAAATTGCTTATGTTCGTATCGCGTGGTCTTGTGCTTGGATTGTCCGTGACGCTGGCAGGGCTGGTGCTCGTCGGCTGCGGCACCCGGCTGAGCAAGGCTCCAGTGGAAGACCGAGGCACCTCCGTCTTGTCCCCCGCGGCGCAGCCCGGCGTTGTGACTGTCGCCCCGATCAAACCCCTGCCCGGCGCGGAAAACGCGGGCAAGCCAGGTTATTACACCGTCAGGCCCGGCGATACCCTCATTCGCATTGGTCTGGAGTCGGGCCAGGGCTGGAAGGACATTGCGCGCTGGAACAACCTCGAAAATGTCAACGTGATCGAAGTGGGACAGGTCCTGCGCGTAACGCCGCCTGTGCAAGCGTCGCAGGCCGTGGCTGCCGACACGGGCGTGGT
>DAIQRN010000522.1:0-1901 GCA_036786185.1 Acidovorax sp.
TGAGCGAGTGCACGGCGATGTGGGCGCGGCCTTCTTCCAGCGCCACTTCCAGCTCCTTCACGAACAGGCCCTTGCCGCCCACCTTGGACAGCGAGCGGTCCAGGATCTGGTCGCCCTTGGTCGTCATGCCCAGCAGCTCCACCGTGTGGCCGCGTGCGCGCAGCAGCGCCTGCACGTGCTCGGCCTGCCACAGCGCGAGGCGGCTTTCGCGCGTGGCGATCACGATGGAAAGGGGGGGCTGGACAGGGCTCAAGTTCGTAACCTGTTTGTAATCTTTTGGGGGCGGGCGATGCTAGCATGCGCCCGCACTGGGGTTGGTGCGCCCCGGGGATGGGGAGCAGGCAGCGCCGGGCACATCCTTCCATTCCCGGAGACCAACGCACCATGAAACGATCCGACAAGGACCAGCCCCTGATCGACGACATCCGCCTGCTGGGCCGCATCCTGGGCGACGTGATCCGGGAGCAGGAGGGCGTGGCCGCCTACGAACTCGTGGAGCAGGTGCGCAAGCTCTCCGTGGCCTTCCGCCGCGACGCCGACCAGGAGGCCGACCGCGCGCTCAAGAAGCTGCTCAAGTCGCTCTCGGGCGACCAGACGGTGAGCGTGATCCGCGCCTTCACCTACTTCAGCCACCTAGCCAACCTGGCCGAGGACCGCCACCACATCCGCCGCCGCGCCGTGCACGAGCGCGCGGGCGACACGCAGGAGGGCAGCATCGAGGTGGCCCTGTCCCGCCTGCGCTGGGCCGGCATTGCGCCCAAGACCATCGCGCAGACGCTGGCCGGCAGCTACGTGGCGCCGGTGCTTACCGCCCACCCCACCGAAGTGCAGCGCAAGAGCATTCTGGACGCCGAGCGCGACATCGCCCAGTTGCTGGCCACGCGCGACGACATCCAGGTGCGCGCCCAGCTCTACAACAGCGCCAAGGACGCGCTCACCCCGCGCGAGCTGGCCGCCAACGAAGCCCTGCTGCGCGCCCGCGTGGCCCAGCTGTGGCAAACGCGCCTGCTGCGCTACAGCAAGCTCACGGTGGCCGATGAAATCGAAAACGCGCTGTCGTATTACGAATCCACCTTTTTGCGCGAGATTCCCAAGATCTATGCCGATCTGGAGCGGGAGCTGGGCCAGTACCCCGTGCACAGCTTTTTGCGCATGGGCCAGTGGATTGGTGGCGACCGTGACGGCAACCCCAACGTGACGGCGCAAACCCTGCAATACGCCTTGCGCAGCCAGGCCGAGATGGCGCTGCGGCACTACCTCACTGAAGTGCATTTTTTGGGCGGCGAGCTGTCGCTGTCGGCGCGCCTGGTCACGGTGTCGCCCGAGATGCAGGCGCTGGCCCAGCGATCGCCCGACACCAGCGAGCACCGGCAGGACGAGCCCTATCGCCGCGCCCTGACCGGCATCTACGCGCGCCTGGCGGCCACGCTCAAGGAGCTGACAGGGGGCGACGCAGCCCGCCATGCGGTGGCACCCCAGAACGCCTATGCCGGTGCCGAAGAATTTTTGGCCGACCTGCGCGTGATCGAGGCATCGCTTCAATCGCACCATGGCAAGGCGCTGGCGGCCGAACGCCTGCACCCGCTGATTCGCGCCGTGCAGGTGTTTGGCTTTCACCTGGCCACCGTGGACCTGCGCCAAAGCTCTGACAAGCATGAAGAAGTGGTGGCCGAACTGCTGGCCACCGCCCGCATCGAACCCGACTACAGCAGCCTGCAAGAGGCCGCCAAGCGCGCTCTGCTCATCAAGCTGTTGAACGATGCCCGGCCGCTGCGCGTAGTGGGCGCCACCTACGGCGACCACACCCTGGGTGAGCTGGCCATTTTTGAAACCGCCCGCGTGCTGCGCGAGCGCTTTGGCCACGAGGCGATTCGCCACTACATCATCAGCCACACCGAAAC
>DAIQRN010000094.1:0-8137 GCA_036786185.1 Acidovorax sp.
GCGGCAGGTAGTACTCGATGCCCGCCGTGGCCACGCCCGCGCCCATGTCCTTGTAAATGCGGCTCTTGGTCGGGTCGCCCTCCAGCATCTCGCGCCAGCGGCTTCTGAACTTGGCGCGCGCGTCGTCGTCCATGGGGAATTCGCGGCCGGGCAGCAGGCGCACCTCGGGCACGGGGTACAGGCTGCGCTGGCTGTCGGGATCGAATGTGCGGATGGAGTCGATCTCGTCGTCGAACAGGTCCACCCGAAAGGGTACCAGCGAGCCCATGGGGAACAGGTCGATCAGCCCACCGCGCACGGCGTATTCGCCCGGGCTCACCACCTGGGAGACATGGCTGTAGCCCGCCAGCGTGAGCTGGGCCTTGAACTTGGCCTCGTCCAGCTTTTGCTTGACCTTGAAATGGAAGGTGTAGCCCGCCAGGAACGCGGGCGGCGCCAGCCGGTACAGCGCGGTGGTGGCGGGCACCAGCACCACGTCGGCTTCACCCTGGCTGATGCGCCACAGCGTGGCCAGCCGCTCGCTGATCAGGTCCTGGTGCGGCGAGAAGCTGTCATACGGCAGCGTCTCCCAGTCCGGGAACAGTGCGCAGCGCAGCGTGGGCGCAAAGAACGCCATTTCCTCGATGAGGCGCTGCGCATCGCTGGCGTCAGCCGTGACGATGGCGGTGGTGCGGCCGCCCGCCTTGTCACGCTCGGCCAGGCGGGCCAGCAGCAGCGAGTCGGCGCTGCCCACAGGGCGAGGCAGGGTGAAGCGTTTTCCGGGGGAGAGTTTGGGGAGTTCCATGCGCGAGAGAGAAGGGGGGCGAGACGGGCAGCAGGCAATTTTAGAATGTGTGCCCATGACTGACCCGCTGCAACACCCTCCGCTCACGCCCTTGTCCGCGCAGGGCCGCTTCTGGGCACTGCTGCCCTGCGCCGGGATGGGCCTGCGCGCGGTGGCTGCCGCAGAGCGCAGCGCACCGCAGCCCCTGCCCAAGCAGTACCACCTGGTCGCGGGGCGGCCCATGGTGCTGCACACCCTGGCCGCGTTTGCGGGCGTGGGCCGCCTGCTGGGCACGCTGGTGGCCGTGGCGCCGGGCGACCGCTTTCTGGACGCCTACGACCACGCCACGTTCTTCACGGTGGAATGCGGCGGCCCCACACGCGCCGACACGGTGCTGGGTGGCCTCAGGGCGCTGCTGGCGCGTGGCGCGCAGCCCATGGACTGGGTGCTGGTGCACGATGCGGCGCGCTGTCTCGTCACCACAGAGCAGATCGATTCTCTGATCGACCAGTGCGCCAACGACGGTGTAGGCGGGCTGCTGGCGCACAAGCTGGCCGATACGCTCAAGACTTCCATCGATGGCCCGGGCGGCGTGCGCGTGGCGTCCACTGTGGACCGCAGTGACAAATGGCTGGCCCAGACGCCGCAGATGTTCCGCATCGGGCCCTTGATGACCGCCATCGAGAAGGTCGGCTCCAACGTGACCGACGAGGCCGCCGCCATGGAGGCCATGGGACTGCACCCGCGTCTGGTGTCTGGTGGTGCGCAGAACTTCAAGGTCACTTACCCCGACGATTTCGCCCTGGCGGCGGCGGTGCTGGCGCAGCGCGGGCACGGCACGACGCTGGAGCGCTTTGGCGGCCACGAAAGCAGGACAACATGAAATTCAAAATTGGTGAAGGCTGGGACGTGCACGCACTGGTGCCGGGCCGCAGGCTGGTGATTGGCGGCGTGGCCATCGACCACAGCATGGGCCTGCTTGGCCATTCGGATGCCGACGTGCTGCTGCACGCCATCACCGACGCCATTCTGGGCGCGGCGGGCCTGGGCGACATCGGGCGGCATTTCCCGGACACCGATGCACGGTTTCGCGGCGCCGATTCGGCCACGTTGCTGGCCGAGGCAGCCCACCGTGTGCGCGCTGCGGGCTATGAGATCGGCAACATCGACAGCACCGTGATTGCGCAGGCGCCGCGCCTGGCGGTGCACATTCCAGCCATGTGCGCCGCCATTGCGCGAGCGCTGGGCGTGGCTGAAGACCAGATCAATGTCAAGGCCAAGACGGCCGAGCGTCTGGGGCCAGTGGGTCAGGGGCTGGCGATGGAGGCACGTGCCGCAGCGCTGATCTACGCCGCTGCCTGAGCGGCGCAACCATCAGGCAGCGTCGTTTTCCGAGCGGCGCCGAGGCAGCTGGCGCTTGACCTGGGGGCGCTGCAGGCGCTGCTTGGGGTCTTCGCCATCGGCCAGGCCCACGGCACGCTGAAGCTGTAGATGCGCCACCAGGCCGCCGGTGCTGGAGTTGGCCAGCGCAAAAATACCACCCATGCGTTGCACGGTCTTGTCGACAATGGACAGGCCCAGCCCCGCGCCCGCCGCGGCGGTGCGCGCCATGTCACCGCGGAAGAAAGGTTTGGTCAGGTGCGATAGCTGCTCGGGCGGAACGCCCGGGCCATGGTCGCGCAGCTTGACCAGCACCCAGTCCTCGCGGCCTTTGGCGACGATGTCCACATGGGTGATGCCCGTGTCTTCGGCCTTGCCATAGCGCCTGGCGTTTTCGAGCAGATTGGAGATCACGCGCGCCAGTTCCACCTCGTCGGCCAGCACGTTGAGGTCTTCGGGCACGGACATCGTGATCTGCAGTTCGCGGTGGTCTTGCACCGCATACACGCAGGATGACACCACACCGTGCAGATTGACCGGCGCGAGCGTGACATGGTCGGGCCGCGCGTAGTCGAGGAACTTGTCGATGGTGGCGTCGAGCTGCACGATGTCGGCCACCATGTGTTCGCGCGCGACGGCGTCGTCCACGCTCATCTCGGTCTCCAGGCGCAGGCGTGCCAGGGGTGTGCGCAGGTCGTGAGAGATGCCGGCCAGCATCACGGCACGGTCTTGCTCCAGTTTGGCAAGCCGCTGCGCCATGCGGTTGAAACCGATGTTGACCTCACGAATCTCGCTGGTGACAACCTCCTCATCGAGGTGGCTGGCGGTAAAGTCCCCGTCCTTCACGCGGTTGGCCGCGTAAGACAGTTGCTTGAGCGGCTGGTTGATCAGCCGCGCGATCACTGCCGCACCGGCCAGCGACAAAGCTGCGGCTGTGATCAACCAGATCAGCCATGTGCGGCCTCCGGCGGGGCTGAAGCGGGAGCGGTCCAGCAGCAGCCAGTTGGGGTCACCGTTGATATTGAAGCCCACCCACAGGCCTTTTTCACCATTCACGCTCTGGGCCACCAGGGTGTCGGGCCCCAGGCGCACGGTGAGCTCATCGGTCAGGCGGTTGCCCAGGGCCGATCCGTCCAGCAGCTCGAACTTGTCGCGCGGCTCGCGCGGCAGGATGCGCAGGCCTTCCTGGTCGGCCATGGTTTTGATGAGCGACACGCGCGCAATGGCATCCGAGTGGACGAGTGCGGCGCGGCTCAGGTTGACGAGCGAGGCGATTTGCTGCGCCGTCTGCAGCGTGCGCGGTTCGAACTCCAGCGCGCGCAGCGTCTGCAGCCAGGCCAGGATGCTGCCCACCAGCAGCAGCGCCAGCAAAAAGAAGGTGCGCCAGAACAGATTGAGCCCCACGCGCGCACGCTGCTCCTGCGTGCGGCGAATGGCTTCGAGCGGCGCGGGGCTGGTGGCGTCAGAGGCAGGGGCTGGCACGGTCTGGCGGACAGGAGGGACAGAGAACTGTGGGTGCTCAGTTGGTGCCGTCCGGCACGAACACATAGCCTACGCCCCACACGGTCTGGATGTAGCGCGGTGCGGCGGCGTCCACCTCGACCAGCTTGCGCAGGCGCGAGACCTGTACGTCCAGGCTGCGGTCAAAGGGCTCGAACTCGCGGCCCCGGGCCAATAGGGCCAACTTTTCGCGCGACAGCGGCTGGCGAGGGTGGCGCACCAGGGCCTTGAGCATGGCGAACTCGCCGGTGGTCAAGGGCAGCTCCTCGCCGTTGCGCTGCAGGGCGCGCGTACCCAGGTCGAAGGTGAAGGGGCCGAAGGTGACGACCTCGTTGTCGCCGGATGGAGCACCGGGCGCCTCTTGCGCCGGGCGGCGGCGCAGCACGGCGTGGATGCGGGCCAGCAGCTCGCGCGGGTTGAAGGGCTTGCCCAGGTAGTCATCGGCGCCCACTTCCAGGCCCACGATGCGGTCCACGTCCTCGCCCTTGGCGGTGAGCATGATGATGGGGGTGCGGTCGTTGGCGGCGCGCAATCGCCGGCAGATGGACAGGCCATCTTCTCCCGGCATCATCAGGTCCAGCACGATGAGGTCCACCGTCTCGCGCAGCAGCAGGCGGTTGAGTGCCTTCCCGTCTTCGGCGACCATGACTTCAAAGCCTTCCTGCGTGAGGTAGCGGCGCAGCAGGTCGCGGATGCGAGCGTCGTCATCTACCACGAGAACTTTGTCGGTGCGATTGGTTGTTGTGGCCATGTAGATCCCAAGTCCAATTTGTAACAGAGCCGATTCTGACCACTTGGAACCCCGAAGTTCGGTTTTTGGGGCCGGGTCTGACCAAGTGTTACAAGTTTTGCCCAGCTTCGCACAGTCCAGCGCGGGCTTCATTCATGGCGCCATTGCCAGCGGTTAAGGTGGCGCCCTGCACGGCCCAGACCTGGGCGGTGTTTTGTCATGAAGGACCTTCAGATGATCAAAAACACTACTAAAACAATAGCTGCCAGCGCTTTACTGTTGTGCGCTGGAGCCGCTTTTGCCCAAAACAATGCGGCACCCGGCGAGCCGCGCAACGTGGTGCAGCTGTCTGCCACGGGGATGGTGGAGGTCCAGCAGGACCTGCTGGTGCTGAACCTGTCCACGAGCAAGGAGGGCGCTGATGCCGCTGCCGTGCAGGCGCAGCTCAAGCAGGCGCTGGACGCCGCGCTGACCGAGGCCAAGCGCAATGCGCAGCCCGGCCAGCTGGACGTGCGCACGGGCCCGTTTGGCCTGTACCCCCGCTATGGCAAGGACAGCAAGATCACTGGCTGGCAGGGCCGCGCCGAGCTGGTGCTGGAGGGGCGCGACTTTGCGCGCATCACGGCCACGGCGGGCAAGATCCAGACCATGGCCATCCACCAGGTGGCGTTCGGCCTGTCGCGCGAGGCCCGTGCCAAGGTGGAGGGCGAGGCCCAGACCCAGGCCATCGATCAATTCAAGGCCCGTGCAACCGAACTGGCCAAGGGCTTCGGCTTCAGCAACTACAGCCTGCGCGAGGTGGCGGTCAACAGCAACGAGATGCAGCCAGGCCCCCGCCCCCGCATGATGGCGGCCGAGGCCAAGATGGGCTCGTACTCCGACTCCGCCGTGCCCGTCGAGGCGGGCAAGGCCCAGGTCATCGTGAACGTGTCGGGATCGGTGCAGATGCGCTGAGTTTCAAGCCAAATTGGCCGCTAACGCTTATCTGGAAAGCGCTGGCTGCTATCATTTTGCCGGCGGCGTTGAAAACTGGCGCGCCCCACGCCACCGGCGTCGTCCCCCTTCCCGGCGAAGCCGAGAGAAGGGGGAAGCGGCGCAGCCGCTCAGGGGATTGTCACTGTGCCGCCCAGCCACCATCCATGTTCCAGGCCACGCCACGCACGTTGTTGGCGGCGGGCGAGCAGAAGAACACGGCCAGCTCGCCCAACTCTTCGGGCGTGGTGAACTGCATGGAAGGCTCCTTCTCGCCCAGCAGCAGCTTCTTGGCGTCTTCGTTGGACAGGCCGTGCTCGGCGGCCTTGGCGTCCACCTGCTTTTGCACCAGGGGCGTCAGCACCCAGCCGGGACAGATGGCGTTGCAGGTGACGCCGGTGGTGGCGTTCTCCAGCGCGGTGACCTTGGTCAGGCCCACGATGCCGTGCTTGGCGGCCACATAGGCCGACTTCTGCGCCGAGCCCACCAGACCGTGCACCGAGGCCACGTTGATGATGCGGCCCCAGTTGGCGCTCTGCATGGCAGGCAGCGCCAGGCGCGAGGTGTGGAAGGCGCTGGTGAGGTTGATGGCGATCACCGCGTCCCAGCGCTCGACCGGGAAGTCCTGCACGTTGGCCACATGCTGGATGCCGGCGTTGTTCACCAGAATGTCCACGCGCCCGAACTGGCTGGCGCTGTACTTCATCATGTCTTCGATGTCGGCCACGCGGCTCATGTCGGCGCCGTGGTAGGCCACCTGGGCCCCTGCGGCCTCACCGGCGGCCAACACTTCGGCACGGGGGGCGTCCACATCGCCAAAGCCATTGAGCACGATGTTGGCGCCCTGGCGGGCCAGGGCCTTGGCGATGCCCAGGCCAATGCCGCTGGTGGAACCGGTAACGAGGGCGGTTTTGCCTTTCAGCATGGGAGTCTCTCCGAATGAATTACGATGAATGCCGCTGATTATCAAGCGCCGACCCCGCATCCGGTCCCCCATGATTGAACCTACGCTGAACTACGTACCGTGCCCTGGCCCCGCCGCGGCGCCAGTGCTCCCTGGCACCTCGCCCGCCCCCACGGGGCAGCACCGCATGGCGTATTGGGAGTGGAACGCCACGGGCAACCCAGCCCACCCGCATGTGATCGTTTGTGTGCATGGCCTGTCGCGCCAGGGGCGCGATTTCGACACTCTGGCCCGCGCGTTGAGTCGTCATGCCCGTGTGATTTGTCCTGACGTGGTGGGCCGGGGGCGCAGCGACTGGCTGGCCGATCCCATGGGCTACCAGGTACCGCAGTATGTGGCCGACATGCTGGCGCTGCTGGCGCAGGTGCACGGCCAGGCGCCCATTGCCACGCTGGACTGGGTGGGCACCAGCATGGGCGGGCTTATCGGCCTGGGCGTCATGGGCCAGCCAGGCCTGCCGCTGCCAGTGCCTGTGCGCCGGCTGGTGCTCAACGACGTGGGGCCGGTCATCCAGTGGGCGGCATTGCAGCGCATCGGTCAGTATTTGGGCCAGCTTGTGCGTTTTGAATCGCTGCAGCAGGCGGCCGATGCCATGTGGGCCATCTCCACGAGCTTTGGCCCGCACACGCCTGCCCAGTGGCTGGAGCTGTCGCGCGCCATGGTGCGGTCCGTGCCCGAGTCGCAGGGCGGTGGCGTCACTTTGCATTACGACCCGGCCATCGCCGTGCCTTTTCGGGAGCTCACGCGGGAGACCGCCGAAGCGGGCCAGGCTGCGCTGTGGCAGCTGTACGACCACATCACGGCCCGGACGCTGCTGCTGCGCGGGGCGCAGTCCGACCTGTTGTCGCGCGAGACGGCGCAGGCCATGTCCCAGCGCGGGCCCCGGGCGCGCGTGGTGGAGTTTGAGGGCGTGGGGCATGCCCCCACGCTGATGGCGGCCGACCAGGTCGCGGCCGTCACGGACTTTCTGCTGGCGACGGAAGGTGCCTTGGCCGGATGAAGTCCCACCCCGCTGCCTCTGCGTCCATCGCGCCCCCGACCGACGCTGTTCCGCAACTCATCGCCGCCACCGCGCACACGCTGCCCGAGCAGGTGAACGCGCTGGAGCGCGCGCGCGCCTTTGCCGAGCCACTAATGGCCGGCGAAACCTTGGATTCGGGCGAGAACACCCTGGCCCATGCCGATGCCGTGGCCGCCATCCTCAAGAGCATTGGCGGCTCGGAGGCCATGCAGGCCGCCAGCTACCTCGTGCACGCCTGCATCCACCTGAACAAACCCGAAGAGGTGATCGCCAAGGCCTTTGGCGCCAACTTTGCGGCGCTGGCGGTGGAAACCACCAAGCTCATGCGCGTGCAGCAGCAGGCTCGCGCCGCCGAGCACCTGGACGACCCGGCCATGCAGACCGAGAACGTGCGCAAGATGCTGCTCGCCTTCTCGCGCGACCTGCGTGTGGTCATGCTGCGCCTGGCTTCGCGCCTGCAGACGCTGCGCTTTCACGCGGCCAGCAAGCGCCCCGTGCCGCCCAGTCTGGCGCGCGAGTCGCTGCAGGTGTTTGCGCCGCTGGCCAACCGCCTGGGCATCTGGCAGGTGAAGTGGGAGCTGGAGGACCTGTCCTTTCGCTTCCTGGAGCCCGACACCTACAAGGAGGTGGCCCGCCTGCTTGAAGAAAAGCGCGGCGAGCGTGAGGTTTACATGGCGCAGTTGCGCGCCCGCGTCGAGGCGGACCTGCGCGCGCGCAGCATCAGCGCCAGCGTGCAGGGGCGGCCCAAGCACATCTACAGCATCGTCAAGAAGATGCGCGGCAAGTCGCTCAACTTCGACCAGGTGT
>DAIQRN010000003.1:0-10209 GCA_036786185.1 Acidovorax sp.
GTGAGGGAGGTAAAGGTGATGCGGTCGGCCTTGTGCGCCTGCTGCACGCCAGCGGTTTTGAGGTTGTCCAGAATCATCTGCGGGAAGGACTGGCGGGCGTGGTACGCAGCCCCCCGCTCTTGGGCCGTGTCTATCAGCTCGTCGTTCTCGTCCACGGCCAGCATGCGGTGCGGGCTGAGGGATTCGACGGTGAAGGGGCCGGCCACGCGCACGGCCTTTTTGTTCTCGTACGGCTTGTCGTACAGGTACTCAAACTCGGCTTTGGCGGCAATCGAGGCGTCCATCTCGCGCTGGCGGGCAATGCGGGCCTCCCACCAGGAAGTTAGAAGTGTTTTTGCCTCCTGGCGCTTATCTGACAAGCGCGAGAAGCTATCATTTTTGATGGATCCAGCCGTGCCGGTGGACGCAGGGGATGCAGGCAGTTCGCGGGGAATCTCCCACTCCTGCCAGTTTGTGTGGAGCGCCGCGTTCAACTGCTCGCGCAGCGGCTCCAGCGTGGCTTGCCATTTGTCCCAGATCACGTCAATCTCGGCGTTGTCGGCGATGGATTTCAAGGTGATGCGCGGCACGCGCTCATAGACAAAGCCGTGGCGGATATTGCCGTGCACCGGTTGGCTGCTGGGTGCCGTTCGGGTGACTCCAGCCTCCTTGATCTGACCCTCACGCGAGTCGGCCAGCAAAAAAAATGGATAGCGCGCGCCCATGATGCGGGCGCGGGCCAAGGCGAGTGCCACCCGCGAGGTATCGATGGTGATCCAGCGGCGGCCCCATTGCTCGGCGACGGTGGCGGTGGTGCCGCTGCCGCAGGTGGGGTCGAGTACGAGGTCACCGGGGTCGGTAGCCATAAGGATGCAGCGTTGAGCAATTCCTCTGTTTGTCTGGACTACATAAATTGGATCGCGTTCGCCGTGAAACTCCCAAATGTTGTTTAGTGGCTCTTGACCAAAGTCGCTTAAGTAAATCACTCCGCGAACCGTGTTAATCGTTGGTCGCAGCCGTCTCGCACGTTCAACTCGACGCATTCCATTGACTGGGTCTAAGGTCCAATGCCGATTCTTCCCGGGGAACTTATCTTCGCCGTTTATGTTGTATGCACCAATGCGACCTTCTTGAGGATCTTGACTGACCATCGGATAGTCGTCATTCAGGAGGTGATTTTCTACATCCCTGATTTGCTCCTCAGTTGCTTCAGTTAGTGCGATGCGTGTCAAATCTGGTGTCTCCAGTTTGTTGAACCGACTTTTGTCTGAAAAGGGATCTTTCTTTTGTGTCAATGCTCGGATTTTTAGCGCGCTGCGCTTCTTTGCAAACCAAATCACGAAGTCATTTACCGGTTCAGTAATTACTGAAGATGATTTTTTCTTAATCACAATAGTTTGGACAAAGTTGTCTTCGCCAAACACTTCATCCATCGCTGCACGTACCCTGTGCAAATTCTCATCACCAATCTGCACAAAAATTGATCCCGAGTCCGTCAACAAATCCCGCGCGACCGTCAAACGGTCTCGTAGATAGGTGAGGTAGGAATGGATGCCATCGCGCCAAGTGTCCCGAAAGGCTTTCACTTGTTCCGGCTCGCGGGTAATGTGATCTGCTTTACCGTCATCCACTGTGCGACTGGTGGTGCTCCACTGAAAATTGCTGTTGAATTTGATGCCATAGGGCGGGTCAAAATAAATGCACTGCACCTTGCCGCGCAGTCCCTCGCGCTCGGCCAGGCTGGCCATGACCTGCAGACTGTCGCCCAGAATCATGCGGTTAGTCCAGTTCTGGTCGTGCTGGTAGAACTCGGTTTTGTCCGCTCCCTTGGGGATGCCGTTGAAGTCCGAAAACAAATCGGCGGTGGACTGCCCGGCCTCGTGCTCGCGCTCGCGGGTGGTGCGCAGCAGGTCGTCAATCAGCACCTTGGGATGGACTTTTTCCTGGATGTAGAGGGGCGGCGCGTTGACCACCAGGTCGCTCCAGTCCTGCTCGTCCTTGCCGCGCCAGACCAGTTGCGGGTCCAGGTCGGTGTTGCGCGGGTAGCGGATTTGCTTCGGCGCGATGTGCTCCTGGGTGGCAATGGATTGCTGCTCGACCGATGGAATGTTTTTGCGCTTGGCCTCGTCGTGGGTGATGGTTTCGACGTTTTTGGTGCTGAGTTTGGTGGCCATGCTTATGCGTTCCCGGTCGCTGCCTTGCTTGCAGCGGTCTCTATCAGTTGGTTGAATTGGGCGTCAATCTTGGCTTTGAAATCGGCCTGAATCTGAAACACTTCGGTGAATTCGGCAAACGCCCAGCGGCCATAGCTGGCTAAGTGGTTCACGCCGGGCACCCAGTAGGTGTCCATGGTGGATTTTTTCTCGATGGCGTCTTCGCCTCGGTAGCCTTTGATTTCCACCACCAGGTGCAGCGGGTCGGCCGCGCCATGGCCATCATCGACCAGCACCACAAAGTCGGGCAGGTATTTGCGCAGGGTGGAGCCGAAGCGGTATGGCACCTCCAGCCCTAGATTGTGGTTTTTGACGTAGGCCAGCACTTTGGGGTGCGATTCGGCCACGCGGCAGAATTCGGCCTCCCAGTCGCTGTCCAGAATCACCCAGTTGAGCTGGCAGTGCTTGGAGCTGGTCTCCCAGCGGTCGGTCTTGCTGGTGTTGAAGCGCACATGGGCGCTGGAGCCGGTGGGGTTGTAGGCATCAAGCAGCGCCTTGATGGGGCGCTCGCCCAGAAACTGGCGCGTGATGGCGGCGGTGATCTTGTTGCAGGCCATGTCGGCCAACTCCTGGTACATCAGCAGCGCGGGGTAGGTGTCGCCTTTGCAGACCAGGTATTTGGGGTTGCCGCCATCATCAACCGCGTCCAGCCATTCCTTGACGATGCGCTTGAGCTGGCCAAACAAATGGAGCTTGGGCGCTTCACCAGGGTCGCGCCACTTGGTGTAGAGCAGGTGCTGGGTGAGGTTAAAAAGCACAGTGCTTGGTCGCACGTCACGCAAGTGATCAACCGTTAAATTGATGCTTTCCCCGATGATGCCGGCGCTGAGGGTGTTGGTAGGGCCGACCAGTTTGGGATCAAGGGTCAGCACAGACTCGTCATTGAAGCTGGCGCTGAGGCGTTCTTCGGGCAACTCGACGCGGTAGCCTTCAACGCGGGGGAACTGGATCTCCAGCGCATCGCGGTCCGGGCGCATGGCCTTGACCTGCACGGTCTCACGCGGCGGTTGGGGCGGGCCAATAACGGGCTTGGCGGTGAAATTGAAGGGGATGCCAAACACGTCGGCGTATTCGACATTGAAAAGCCCTTGCTCGTTCAACTCGTAGGACTGGCGACGCAGCGCACGGCCAATCACCTGCTCGCACAGCAACTGGGTGCCAAAGGCGCGAATGCCCAGCACATGGGTGACGGTGTTGGCGTCCCAGCCTTCGGTGAGCATGGAGACGGACACGACGCAGCGGATGCCACCACCCAACTGACCGGCCTTGCCCACGGTGTTCATCACCTCGCGCAGCAGTTCTTGGTCGGTGATGTTGTCGCCGGCACGGGCATCGCCACTGCGCTCGACGATCTCGCGGCGGAAGCGCTCAATCTCATCGGCGGCCATGTTGCGAAAGCTCGCATCCAGCGCGTCACCGGCTTCGAGCTGTTCGCTGTCGATCAACAGGGTGTTAGGGCGCGGCAGCGGGTTGCCGGTGGTGTCGTCGAAGTTGCGGAAAAGCGCCAGGCGGCCGTTTTCCAGGGTCGTTGTGTCATCGTCGTTTTTGCGGTGAAAGCCGGAAACGAAGTCATAGACCAGCTTGGAAATGGCCGTGTTCTGGCAGACGATGATGAAGCAGGGCGGCACCTTGATGCCGTGCTCTTCCCACAGCTTGTGGGTTTTTTCGTAATGGCCATAGAGCGCCAGCAGCGCGGTTTGCAGGCGCAGGGGCAGTTTGAGCGGGTCCAGCTCGCCACCGGTGCCACGGCCCTTTTTGGGCATGTCTTTGCGGATGTGTTCCCAGAGGTTGCGAAACACCGGCATTTCTTCGCCGGGGATGTTCTCGGCCACCGGCACGCGGGGCAATTTGACGATGCCGCATTCAATGGCATCCATCAGCGAGAAGTCGCTCATGGTCCAGGGGAACAGGGTGCCCTCAACGTAGCCGGAACCGGCAAGGAAGAACGGCGTGGCGGACAGGTCCATGACGCGGGTGACGCCCAGCTTGCGGTTGACGGCTTCAATGCCAGAAATCCACAGGCGCGCGGCCTCGTTGTTCTTGTCGGCCTCTTTCTTCTCGTCGCCCTTGAGGGCTTCATCATCATCCGTGTTGGGCTTTTCGCGGTAGCAGTGGTGGGCCTCGTCGTTGATGACCATGATGTTTTTCAGGCCCATCAGGTCGGGCATTACACGCTGGATCATCTGGCCTTCGGTTTCCAGCGTCAGCGGGGCGTCGCCGGTGCGGCCTTGAAGTAATTGGCGGCCACCCTTGGACAGTTCGACGCGCTCGCGCAGCTTGAAGGCGTGGTAGTTGGTGATGACAATCTTGGCCTTGCCCATGTCATCGAGCATGTCGCTGGGCAGCAGCTCGCGGTCTTTGTAGTAGCTGTTGGGGTCGCTGGGCTGCAAAACGCGCAGGCGGTCTTTGATGGTCAGGCCGGGGGCGCAGATCAGAAAACCCCGGGTGAAGTGCTTGCTGGTGGGGCGGCGCACCGCGTTGATGGTCTGCCAGGCAATCAGCATGGCCATGACGGTGGTTTTGCCGGCGCCGGTGGCCAGCTTCAAGGCCAGGCGCATCAGCCCGGGGTTGGCATCTTTGTTGGCGCTGGCCAGGTGATCGAGCAGGAACTTGCCGTTCTTGGTCTGCGGGGCAACTTCGGTGAGCCAGATGGCGGTTTCTGCGGCTTCGACTTGGCAGAAGAAGGGGCGTACGCCACTGAAGTTGTGGTGCCGCCAGTGTTGCAGTAGGCGGGCCGTCTCGGGGGTGACCTGCCATTGGCTGGGGCTGGGCAGCATGCGCCAGGTGTCCACCGCCTGGCGCACCTGGTTGATGATGGATGTGACATCGTATTGCTGCGCAGCGGTGGAGAGGTCTTTGCCCTCGTCAAACACCATCTCGTCTTGCTGCGCTGCCTTCTTGCGCTTCTTGGGCTTGGGGATGGGCGTGATGAATTCGGCCCGTCGGCGGGTAGGCAGGATTTGCTGGGTGGGCTGCCCGTCGGCGTCAAGCTCCCAGTGACGCTGCGGACAGTCGTACGGGGAATTGAGAATGGGGTGGTCAAAGAAGGGGTTTGACGAAGGCACTTCCATGGGACTCACTTTGGGCTGACTCATGTCATTTGCGTGATTTTGGTTTGTCTGCTGCCGGTGCCGGCGGCAACTGCTTGTCCTGAATCGGTATGCCTACGCGCGTGCAGTGCACCCGAATCATCACCGCCACCATGTTGGCAGTGGATCGGTGGTCGCGGGCTGCGGCGATCCGCAGCGTTTCTTTGAAGCTGGGCTCAAGTCGAAACGTCAATGTGGTGGTTTTGGTGGCGGGCACAGTTTTTTGTTACAGCATGTGTGCTGTATAAGTGCACTGTATAGCAAAGCCCAGAGGCGTCCGATGGCGTGGTTCTACGCAGATTGGACCATTCAGCACGGAGAACCCATGGCCCGTCATTACTCGACCCGAAACTTTTTTCGGCAGATGCCCAACGCCTTGCTGGGCCGCTACTTTGCGGCGCGCGCAGTGTTTGGCGAGTTCGACTTTGCCGCCATGCCCGAGACCCGACACGACGCGCTGTTTGACGCCTGGCTGGCGCTGCCAGAGGCCCAGCGCAACGCCATGGATGCGGAGTTCCGCGACATCTTTGAGATGGGTTGTGAGAAGGGTTGCCGCGCCATTCTGGACGAGGCCCAATGGCACCTGGCCCAAGATGCAGACCCCAACGCCGCCAATGCCTTCACTGAAAAGCTGGCCGCGCTGGTCAACCACTTTGAGCGCGCCATGGTCACGTATCTGGACCACAACCCGTTTTGGCGTGGCGCCACGCACTTCTACCATGCAGACACGCTGCAGCATTGGCGCAAGCGCAAGAACTTGCCGCACAACACTGCTCAAGTGGATGCCGCCAGGATCCAGACGCTGGCCAACCGCATCCGTACCTACTTTCACCACACCGAGGGCCGGGGCAACAACTGCGTGGTAGAGCCCTTTCGCCGGGGTGACCGCGACTACTTCTTTGCCTACCCCGAAGACTATTCACAGCAAAGCCCCGAATGGGTGGACGGACAGTTTGGCATTCGCCCGCACAACCCGGCGTTTGAGGTGGTCTTTGTCTATTCACAGTCTGAAGGCTCGCTGGACTTGAACTATCGCGGCTCCTACAAAGCTATCGAGCCGCTTCAAGCCATGTTTGCCGAAACCATTCTGCAATTGCCCGAACTGCCGCCCGACCCCAAGGACTCGCGGGTGTATGACCTGGGGCCACTGATGGAGCGCAATTTTGAATTCACCTATGACTTGGGCAGTGGCATTGAGAGCGTGATCGTCAAGAAGCTGCGGCTGTCGTCACGGGCGACCAAGGGTGAACGCATTTCACTCGAAGCCGACACCAGTCAAGACCCGCAGGCCGTTTATGCCTTGCTGGATCGCATTCAAGCCGCCATGCCTATGGCCCAGTACAGCGTGACCCAGGTGGACTTAGCGGTGCGCATGGTGGTGGAGGCTGACCGGCCGCCCAAGACGGTCCACATTCACATCACTTACCCCAATTCGTGCTCGCTCAAGTATGACGAGCTGGGGCTGAAGCTGCGCGACATGCTCAGCGCATCGGGGATTGAACCGCGTGAGCCCGACGACGCGGCTACATCGGACTCCACCACAACTGTTACACCGGCCATGGTGGAATGACGCCCGAAGCCGCCTTGACCGAGTTGCTGGGCCGCGTAGGGGTACGCTTTGGCGAGTCTGTGACGGTCAGCACCCAAGAACTGAACCAATGGCCCGCAGCAGCAGTTTCTGCCCTGAAGGCACAAGGTTTGCTGCTGAAAGCCCGCCCCGCCAAAAGCGTGGTGTGCCCCGGCTGCGAACAGGAATGCAGCATGGCCGTGCACACGGTAACGCACCCTCAGACAACGGCGGCGACATCATTTGTGGTGTGCGACAAGCGCAGCGACATCCACCGCGTGGCCATTGGCGCCGCACAGCTGGCGCTGTGGCGCTGCGATACCAAATCAGTCTGCGGATTTGTTGCTGCCTGCCTGGGGTTGCAGCCAACCTCGATGCAGCCGCCGGATGACGATTCGCTGCTCGTTGGCGTGGCGCGTGGCAACAAGCGCACGCAGATGCTGTGCCTGCGTGTTGTACAGGGCCATTTGACATTGGTCGCAGGTGCAGATGGTTTGCCGCTGGCCGATGTCATCGGCTTCGAGAGCGGCCGCTTCACGCTGGACCAGGAAGCTGTTCGCCACATGGTGGACGCAGCCCCCACCGCCGACCCGCGCCACACGCCCAGCACGGTCAAGCGCGAGGCACGCAAGATGGACACGCGAGCCATGTATGCCACCTGGCAAAAGGCATTCCAGACTTTGCGCAAGAAACATCCCGGTAGATCGGACGTTTGGTATTCGCAGCAAATCGCCAAGACGGACATCGGGCAAGGTCGCGACGCCAGCACCATCAAGAAACACATGCTTTCCTGAAAATAGTTGGGCGGAAAGTTTTCGCCCAACTTGCACGCCTGACAACGCGCCCTTTTGCGCGGTTTTGTTCCAGCCCGCGCATCCCTCTTTCCCTCTGAAACACCACTCACAGCACGCCGCCGCGTGGGCCTTTTATCGCCCAAAACGCCCAAACACACTGCGTCTGAGTTTGTTCCATACCCCGTCAAAGAGGACCCAACATGACGCACACCATCCTGCGCATTCCAGCCGCAAAAACCCAGTCAGGCTACTCCCGCTCCACCATCTATCTGCGCATTGCGCAGGGCTTGTGGACCAAACCCGTCAGCCTGGGGCCGCGCGCCGTCGGCTGGCCCGCCCATGAAGTCGATGCGCTGAACGCGGCGCGCATCTCGGGCAAGACAGATGCCCAAATCCGTGAGCTGGTGGAGTCACTGCACACCAAGCGCAAAGAGCTGATGGCGGCTTGGGGGCTGTAAAAATGAAGCACGCTCTTCAACTCCTCCTCTGTTGGCTGGTCCAGTCCGCGCCTTATGCCGCTGCCATTGTCTTGGGTGGTGCATTGAAAGGGTGTGTATGAACGTTCTGATCGACCCATGCCCGCTGGCGACCGAAAATCTCGCAACGCCAGACAACTCTCACAACTGCGAACCGGCAAACGCGGGTGATGCGGAGCAAACCAAGCCCGCAGAGCCCACAAAACTGCCGTTGGCCTTCACGGTCATCACTAGCATCCGACCAACCCGGCTCACGAAGATCATTGGGCTGAACGCCGCAGGCGGTATGCGCAAGGAGACGGCTGCAATGCTGGGCCAGGGCCAGGCGCAGCGTGTGGTGGTGGCCGATCTGAACGGCCTCAAGTCCCATCTGGATGGCCTGACCAGTGCGCAGGCCGTCACCTGGGGCGTGACCCAAAAAGAAACTGTGGCGGTCTGCACGCAAGGGAATGCCGAAGCCCAGCAAGCAGGTGCCATTGCCCGGACCCGCGAGAACTTTCAGTTTATGGCTGCGCCGGGCGTGATGATGCTGGACCACGATGGTTTGCCCGATGGCGAATTGTCGGCGCTGCAGTTTCGTGATCGCCTGATTGCCGCCGCGCCCGCGTTGGCCGATGCCCCCATGCTCTGGCGTCCCAGCGCGTCGGCGGGCTGTGTGGGGCCGGACGGCAGCGTCTTGTCGGGGCTGACCCGGCACCGCCTGTACATCCCCGTGGCGGATGCCTCGCTGATCCCTGAGGCGGGCAAATCGCTGGAGGCCTTGCTGTGGGCCACGCCGGGCGGGGGCTGGTGCGATGTGGGCGCCGCAGGCCAGCGGCTGCCGCGTTGCCTGGTCGATGCATCGGTATGGCAGCCCGAGAGGCTGGACTTTGCCGGGCCGTCGGTTCTTGTGGACGGGGTGACCCGCTCGGGCGTGGAAGGTGTGGTCTACGGCGACGCCACCGCCCAGTTCAACCTGCACCTGCTGATCGATAGCGCGACACTCTCCATCAAGAAGCAGGCCCAAGCCGGGCTCAAGGCCGCACGCGCAGCAGTTGCTGAAAGATGCGATGCCGCCCGGCGCGACTGGGTGGCAGACAAGGCCCCCTCCCTGGCGCAACGCCGTGGCATCAAGCTGGCGCAAGCCACCAACGTGCTGGAGCGCGCTGCGGTGCATCAGGTGCTGATGGGCGACTTTGAGCTGACCTGCGCCGACGGCCAGTTGGTGACTGTGGCGCAGCTTTTGGACAACCCTTACTGCTGGCACAACACCCGGTTTGCCGACCCGCTCGACCCCGATGCAGACAAGCGCGTGGCCGTGGCCCGGCTGCTCAACGGCACTCGTCCCGACCTTTTCTCACACCGGCATGGGGGGATGCGCTATGAGCTGCGCCGCCAGTCGGCGCGGGTTCAGCTGGGCCGGGGTATGCGGGTGGACTCGACCGATGCGGTGCTGCATGTCTTGCGCGAGCGCAGCGAGCTGTTCGACTTTGGCACCAATGCCATAGCCTTTGTAGCCGACGGCAAGGCCACGCCAGTCAGCCGCGACTGGCTGGTGGACCATGCAGGCCGGGTGGCAGAGTTCTACAGCGTCAAGACCGAACGCGATGAAGATGGCAATGTCACGTCCACGCGAGAGATCCCCGAAGACGCACCCAGCTACATTGCCAACGCCATCATCGCCAAACACGGCAGCCGCAACTTCCGCAAGCTGACGGCCGTCACCACGGCGCCCACACTGCGGCCCGATGGAAGTGTTTTTGACGAGCCGGGGCATGACCCAGCGACCGGGCTGATGTACGTCACCACCGAAGCCTATCCGCTGGCCGTGCCGTCGGCACCCACCGTCGAACAAGCTTTGGATGCACTGGCCAAGCTGTGGCACCCGATCCGCTTGTTCCCCTTTGCCGATGAAGTTGCCGTCGGCGTCACCCTGGCCGCCATGTTGGCCGCGTGTTTGCGCCCCGCCCTGCCCACCTGCCCCGCCACCGGCTTTGATGCGCCAGCGGCGGGCACCGGCAAAACTTTGCTGGCAAAGTGCATTGGTGCGCTGGCCACGGGCGGCGATGTCGCCGTGCTCTCGGCGACCGCCACCTCGACGAACCAGAACAC
>DAIQRN010000003.1:10219-25891 GCA_036786185.1 Acidovorax sp.
GCCTCCCACCAATGAAGAGGACGAATGTCGCAAGCGCTTGTTTGCAGCGCTACGCGGTGGGTCCAAAGTGCTGTTGTGGGACAACGTGCGCGAGCCGCTGGGCAACTCGGTGATCGACTCGTTTTTGACATCTTCCCTGTTTGCCGACCGCGTGTTGGGTGTTTCTGAGAATGTGGAGTTGCCAAACCGATCCCTGTTTCTGGTGTCAGGCAACAACCTGGTTTTGACGGGTGACACCCACCGCCGGATATTGCTGGCACGGCTGGACGCACAGATTGAAACGCCCTTCAAACGCGAGTTCGAGTTTGACCCGCTCACCGAGGTCTGCAACAACCGCCAGGCCCTGGTGGTGGCCGCGCTGACGATTGTCCGTGCCTATATCGCTGCGGGCCGCCCTAAGGTGGGCAAAGGGCGGATTGCTTCGTTTGAGCTGTGGGATGACCTGGTGCGCCAGCCCTTGTGCTGGCTGAGGGAACGCATGTTGGAGTCTGGCCGGAATCTGAACGACTTGCCCCGATTTGTAGACCCAGCAGAATCCATCGACCGCGCGGCATCAGAGAACCCCGAAACCGCCAAGCTCGCCGCACTTCTGAACGCGTGGGTTACTACTTTCGGCACCACGCCTACGTCACCGGCGCAGGCCATCACCAAAGCCACAGAACATTTTGGTGCTCAGTCTGTATTGCTCGACGCCCTCGACGAGATCGCCGGGCAAAACGGCAAGCTCAACGTGCGCATCCTGGGCCGATGGCTGGAGCGCCACTCGGGTCAGCTGTGCACGGGTCTGCGCCTTGTACTGGCCAACAAGACCAACGGCCTGAAACGCTGGACGGTGGTGCGCACGGTGGAGCGCGCCGCAGCGGACAAGGCCAGCCCCACAGTTGCGAGAGTTGCGCCAAGTTGCGAGATTGAGGACGTTGCTGACACGGCTGGGGCAAGCCCGTTAGACGATGTGAGGATTTTCTGATGACCGCACTGGCCATAGAAACCGTGCTGGTGCAGCTCGCCCATGCTGGCCTGCGCCTCTCCCTCGCACCTGCCGGGGGGCTGGCAGTGGCACCGTCCAGCCTGCTGACTGCGGAGTTGTGCGACCTCATCCGCAGCAGCAAGGCGATGCTGGTGGACTGGTTGGCGACGGCCAACGATGGCGCCAGCCACGCACCTGATCTGCCCGAGGCCCCTGCGGACTGGAAAGAACGGGCGGCGGCCTACCACGCCCACCACTTCAACTGCGCCACCTGCATCGCCGCCGGGCGTGGCAGCCGATATGGGCAACGCTGTAGCGCTGGTATGGCGCTGTGGCAGGCGTATTGCGATGGCTCTGAACCCCATTTTTGAAAGTCCACCATGCGCTCCACCACCAGCACAAACATCGACAGCACGGCGCCCTTGTTACACACTGCGGACAAAAGCCCCCAACCCTACGAGGTCGTGCGCTTCAACGCCCTCAAGCACGGCATTCTGAGCCGCTACACCGTGCTCAGCCATGAGAACCATGCCGACTACGAGAGCTTGGTCAACTCTTTGATGGATGAACATTTGCCTGCGGGGGCCACCGAACAGCACCTGATCGAAGAACTGGCCAGCGTGATCTGGCGCAAGCGCCGGGTGCTGCAAGCCGAAGGGGCCACCATCAACAAGGGCTTGAAAGAATCCGCCCGCAGCGCCAAGACCGTGATCCCGGCCGCAGCACCGTTTGAAATGGGCCTGTCTGGCGAAGGCACCGACATCCGTGACTTGATCGACTTGAAACCCGAGGAGGTGACCGGGAGCCAGCGCGCTGCTCGTCATGACCTCGAAGCCACCAACAAGGCGGCCGCGATTTTGAGCAAGGGTGGTGCCCGCGCCTACGACAGAGCCCTGCGCGCCCTGACGCCCGACACCCGCGAATGGTGGCAAAGCTACGTGGACGAGAAGGAATACCCCGCCGATGCCACGGGGCTGGCAACATTCATCAGCGAGCACGTCACACCCTTTGTCTACCAGCAAGAAAAAGAGTCCCGCCACCATGGCGCCATCGTCAACCAGACCCTTGGCGAGGGGCTGCAAGCCTATCGGTTGGAAAAGCTTTCGCGCTACGAAACGCATCTGGACCGCAAGTTTGAGCGCACGCTGGCGATGCTGATCAAGCTGAAAGACCTCAGAAGCACTCGCGCGGCGTAAATCCACGCGCAATTTGCTGCGAGATGAAATACCCATGGAAGCAAGCATCCATGCGGGTTGCGGGAGATTTCGTTGGTTTCCAAACCGCAACACCTGCACAACTTGCCAAATGATTTCGACAAAATTGGAGAACAAAATGGGCGGACGCGGCAGTGGACGGCGCAGCAACTACAGCGGCAAACCGGAGACCAATGACGCCATGCCGCTGGACATCCGCAAGATCGCCCGCAGTGGTCAGTTGATACCTGGCAGTAGCATTGGTTGGCAATGGACGGTGAACGACCGCCCGGTGGCGAGCATCCGTATCCGGGTGGATTGGGAAAGCCTGGTGCTGTCCTACCGCATGAAAAGCACAGGCGAGGTGGTCGAACAACGTGTGCAAACGCAGACTACCCCCTGCCACCTGGGCGGCCAGCGCCACTGGTTCGCCTGCCCCCTGTGCAGCAAGCGGGTGGCCGTGGTTTACGCGCCGGGTCGTTACTTTGCTTGCCGCCAGTGCTGCGGACTGGGATACGCCACGCAAAAAGAAAGCGCAGGCGACAGAGCAGCCACTCGCGCCGACAAGCTACGGAAACGGCTGGGCTGGGAGGCTGGCATTCTGAACGGCGCAGGGGGTAAGCCCAAGGGCATGCACTGGAAGACTTTCTTCAGGCTCAAAAGCCACCACGATGCATTGGTCCAGATCAGTTTGCAGGACATGGCCCGCCGGTTTGGCTCTCTTCAAAAACTGCTGGATGAGTGAATTTGTTTCGCAAAATCGCCCTGAATCTTGAGGGCGTTAGTCGCCCTTGCCCAAAACTTGGCACGCCCAATGCGAGATGCCGATGTTGTGCCATCCACAAATGAGCATTTGAGGCCTGGCCTCGGTTGTCATGACTGCTTTGAATGCTCGACGCCATCACTTGAACGACTGGCTGCGTCAACAGCTTGGAGTAGTTCACCTGTCAGGCGATAGATGCCTGGGCGCTTGCTTTCTCGTGGACCGGCGATATTCAGCGTCCCGATACCATGGTGACGCAGCCATGCGAGCACTTGGACTGCAACATCCGTTACGCCCCCGTCGTCCAGCTGAACGACGAGATACGGCTTGGCCATCCGCTCGGCAAAAATTTGGGTAGCGAGTGTCCCACCTTCCATTGCGCCGATATTGATGATCAATGTGCCATCGCTGTCTTCTACGTTGCGGCGGGTGCGCTGGCGGTAGCCACCATCGGTCAGTTCGGCGAGTTGGTATTTCAATGGGACAGGACCGTCCTCGGCCTGGCGCCCGCTCGGTGCCCAGCCTCCGTGCGTGTACCCCTGCTCAATCGCAAAATCCAGCGCACCACGATCTGCGCCGGTTTGCCCGCCTGAGACGATGTGCTTGCAGAAGCGAGGCGGTTCGCGGAGGTGGTTTCGAAACGGCGGCAGCGGTAAAAGTGTTCCGTCGGCAAAGACTTCCATGCGTTCGTCAATGCGGTGATTCGGGTCTTCGCAGGGCTTGTAGTAAACGACGCGATACGCATCACCCACCTCCTCTTTCAGCCAACGGGTCAGTTGCAGGCCACGCGTGTGGAAAGCCACCCTGAATCGCCCCGTCCCAATCACTGGCGTCAAAGTCAGCCGAGTAGAACGATGTTCGATCAAACTCGATCGCCCAATCTGCAAACTTGCGCCAGAGTCCTTCTGACATTGGGCAGGTCTCATCCCATCCAGTGCCATCGCAAATATTTCCGCCGACGCCAACTTCCTTTGGGGCATCAACGCACCACAAGAACGGCGCGTTGCCATAGTCCACCATCACGGTGAGGATCGGGGCAAACGGCTGGGGGTCCGTCACAGTGTCCCCCGCTTCTGTCGCCATTTGAGCTCCCCCGGTTGAGCGCCTTTCAGCCAGGCTGATCGGCCATCCTCTGAAAGTTCGAGCCATTCGCAAGGTAGCGTAGGACCACCAAGCATGGATTCGACGACGCAGCAATCCTGCCAGATACGTTGTCCATCGAGCTCTGCCGTTGGCTGGAATCCGAGCGATGTCCACTCGTCGACGAGTGATTCGATATCGGCCGGATTCATAGCTCCGTCGCGCAGTAGATGTTCATCGAACCAGACACGCCCTCCGATCAGGCGCTCGTGGTCCTGCAGGCATTGCGCCCAGCCACCCGGATACTTCTGCCGGATGAGGGCGATCGGCACGACGAAGTCGATGAATTCAAGTGCAATGGCCATGGTTCAGCCCTTCACGCAGACGACCTGCTTGAGGGTGTGAAGGATTTCGGTCAGGTCGCGCTGGTTTGCCATGACCTGATCAATGTCCTTATAGGCCCCTGGAATTTCATCGAGTACGCCCTTGTCTTTGCGGCAGATCACGCCTGCGGTCTGCGCCTGCAGATCGGCCTCGGTGAAGTGCTTTTCAGCCGCCGTCCGACTCATACGACGACCGGCACCGTGCGCGCTGGAGCAGAAACTCTCGGTGTTTCCCTTGCCACGAACGATGTAACTGCGTGCGCCCATGCTGCCCGGCACAATACCCAGATCGCCCTCGCGGGCGCGAATGGCGCCCTTGCGCGTCACCCAGACATCAGCGCCGTAATGGTGCTCCTTGGCCACGTAGTTGTGGTGGCAGTTCACCGCTTCCGTGGTCACCGTGAAGGGCGGCAGGTGCCGCGCCAGCGCATCGAGCACCAGATCCAACATGGCCTGGCGGTTAGCCATCGCATATTCCTGGGCCCAATGCACCGCCTCCACGTAGTCATTGAAATGCTCGGTGCCTTCCGGGAAATAGGCGAGATCACGGTCAGGCAACTGGATCATCCAGCGCTCCATGTCCTTGCGTGCCAACTGGATGAAGTAGTCGGCAATGGCATTGCCGATGCCCCGGCTCCCCGAGTGCAGCATCACCCACACCTGGTCGGATTCGTCCAGGCACACCTCAATAAAGTGGTTGCCACCTCCGAGGGTGCCCATCTGGTTCGTCCACTTGGAAAATTTGCCGAAGGCCTTGAGCAAGTGCGGGTGACGGTCGGTCAGCGCTTTCAAGCCCGGCTCGAAGGGCCTTGCAGCCGCCACAAGCACTCGCTCATCGGCGTGTTGGCCGCGCCCCACCGGGACATCCCGGGTGATCTGGTCGAAAACCTTCTGCAGGGCTTTCTCATCCAGATGGTTGGCCGTAATTGACAAACGGGCTGCCACCATGCCGCAGCCAATATCCACACCCACGGCGGCCGGAATGATGGCCTTGTGCGTGGCGATCACTGAACCGATGGTGGCGCCGATCCCAAGATGCACGTCGGGCATTGCTGCAACGTGATGATGTACAAAGGGAAGCCCGGCAATGTTGGTCAGTTGCTCTTTCGAGCGGTCATCGACATCATTGGTCCAGATCTTGACCGGCACGCGCTGGGTGGTGAGGACTTGTTGAACTGGCATTTTTAATCCTCGTTCCGGATTGCGTAAAAGGGCTTTCGGGGATCGATCTTGAGTACGTCCTGAACGGACAGGCCGTACACCGGCCAGCCAAACTTGCTCGACTCATCGCCCACCAGAGTCCGTACCGTATCGAGGTAAGTCTCGATAGCACTCACCATCTGGGTCCGGTCAAAGGTCAGGGAAACCGGTACGGCCGTTTTCTCCCATTCACTGAGCTCTGGATCCAGAAGGGAGTCCGCCGCCAAAGGTCGGCGAAAGAGCCAACGAACAAGCCCCGACGCGTGCTGGACCTCGATGCCATCAACGATGCCAGCACACGGACCGACCCCGCATCCACAGGTAAAAATATCAAACCTGCCCGATTCGTGCAGGCTTTGCACGAGCATTGGCAGATCGATGAAATGCGGTTCATCGAGATGCTTGCCATCCACCCAAATCTCGGCATGCAGCTTGATTTTTCCGCCAGTCAGGCACTGGCCCTGCGCAACTCCGCCCTTCAGACGCAGCTCGATTTGGTTGCAATGCGCACTCTGGTCAAGCGACATTAGCGGATTCTTTGTCATCACGTACCTCCCCCAGTGCACCGCCCAGTTCAAACACCTGATCAGGCCAGGTGCTAGTCGTCATGCCAGCCAGACCTGCGACCATGGCTTCAACCAACCCCAGGTCAACGCTGGCGGGCGTTGCAGCCGGGCTGCCAGCAAGCAGTTCGCGCAGCCGCAGAACCGTTGACTGGAGGGCGCCGATCAAGCCCGCAGACTTTGCCAGCGACTCATAGGTGTCTCGCCGTGACATCAGGTACAGGAACGCCTCGACCACTTTGGATTCGGCATGCACAGTGCCTGCGTGGGTAGCCATTGCCAGTTCAAGCCAGTCCACCAGCCCAACGCCCAGGCCCATCTGCCGCAGGCCCACATAGGTCGATGGCCATTGGGATGCGGGTGTGATGCGCAGCCACTCGCTCACCCCCAGCGGAGTCAAACCTTCGTAATGCTCCAATCTCGCCCAATAGCGCGGGTCCTGGTGGTCAATGATCTGGTCGCGTTTGCGCAGGAATGCCGGAAGAGTGCGATCGTCAGCCTGGCTGCGCAGGAAGGCTGGGACTTCGAAATCATCCATTGAGCCAGACTGCAAGGACGATGCTGGTGTCCTTACCGTCCGCCAGACCGCAGGTACTGACATTACTTGCATATCGGGTGCATTACCGCTCACACGGCTCGCCAAAATCCCACTGCTTCGAGAGAATCTCACAGTGCCAATGCCACCCCAGCCCGCCGGAACCATCTGCGGGACTTTTTGTAGCTCTGGCATATCAATGGCCTTCTCGCCATCGGCCCGTTCATGCACCAGCAGGAAGTTGGTTTTGTCGGTCACCAACTGGTAGGCCACTGCCAGCGCGGCGGCATCGGGGGTGATGGCAATCACGGCATCGGTGTCGGTCGAAAGCAGGCGCACGGCTGCAGCCATGCGTGGCAGCGTGTCGGCCGCCTCCAGTTCGCCCGCAAAGATCGCGCAGCCAATCTCTTGCGGTGCCTCGTCTTCGGCACGCTTGCCCAGCAAACGCACCTGGCCTGCAGGAGCTTGCCCCAGCAAGGCAAAGACGTTGACCGTGTCGCCATCAAACACCGATGGCAATAATGGCGACACCCACTGGGGTGCAGCGCCCTCTGGCCATTCGATGTGCAAGTCAGCCAGACGCGGGGAGCGCAGGCGTGCAAACATCCGCAGCACGGCGGGCTCGACCGCCTCGCCCGGCGCCACAAAGTCACAGGCACCTCCCGTGGCCTCGGCCAGGCGACGCAGGTGCGTTTCGGCGGGACTGCTGCCGATGCCCACAATGAACAAACGATGCCCGGAGTCTTTGGCCGACGCGATGGTGCTGTTGATCGCGTTGATTTCTCCGTCGGTCACCAACAGAATGTCGCTGCTGACGGTGTGGGCCAGGGCGAAGGTGGAGTTCAGCGCCGCCTCCATTTCAGTGCCACCCAGGTCAGCCTTCAATGCGCCCACCCAGCGCTGGGCAGCAAGCTGGGTCGTCTCGGTTGTTTTCCACAGGCCGCGCGAGCGGTGCTCCACGGTGCTGCCGAAGCGTGACAGCGAGAACCGGTCGCCTGCGCCCAGTTGCCGGACGATGGCTTGCAGGGCTCGCTTTGCCGCGTCGATGCTGTCCCCCGCCATGGAGCCCGAGCAATCGACCAGGATCTTGACGGCCGTTGCGGCTTTGCCCTGCACCGCAATGCGCGGGCAGAAACTGGCCAGGATGGCCACACTGCCCGGTGTGACGCTATCGCGTGCAGCGACGGCCATCGACTCGTGAGCGAGCTGATCGACCACCAGGACAAAGTCGCGGTCCAAAGAGGCCTGGCGTGCCAGGGACACGGTCAGCACCGCGCCTATTCCAGCCTTGCCGTGGGCAACGCCGACCGGGTGGCTGGGCGAGGCCACGCGGGCCTGCGCCAGATCGCCATGCAGCCGCAACTCCAGTGCAAAGGGGTGTTCGGCCAGCAGGCTGTGGCTGGGCGCCTGGTGCGGCAGCAGCCCGCCATCTTGCTGGGCATCGCCGTAGCGGGGCGCAATCACGGTGGGGATCAGCAACCGCAGGCCACGCTGTTCAAATTGCAGGATCTGGGCATAGCGCAGCGTGACGTTGCAATGTTCACCGGCCGCGAGGTTGCCCAGGTTCAGGCTGTAGCTGTGATCGTGGTTCTTCTCCAGCATGATCGCGGCATTGCCTTCAGAGATGGCTTCTTCGTAGCGCGCCTCGGCCTGCTTTTTCTCGACGACCGCGCCGGTGAGGTGTTTTTCTCCCAGCACCACGTCCACGCCCAGCAAGACGGCGCCCCAGGGCAAGGGGAAGCTGTAGACCACCTCCACGTTCTTTTCGCCAGGGTTGCAAAAGCGCTGCTCGACGCTGGCCTCGAACATCAAGCCACGCAGATCGCCCGAGAGCTTGACGCCCAGCAGGTTCACCGGCTGCCCGTCCCGCGTCTCCAAACGCGCACATTCACGCTGGTCCATGTTCTTGCCCTTTCGTTGGTTTGTTCTGTGCCTCGGCCGTTGGCTCACCGTCTTCGCCGCTGACCTGG
This sequence comes from Acidovorax sp., assembly GCA_036786185.1. Classification (GTDB taxonomy): domain Bacteria; phylum Pseudomonadota; class Gammaproteobacteria; order Burkholderiales; family Burkholderiaceae_C; genus Acidovorax. The sequence continues at coordinate 18,874 of DAIQRN010000003.1, forward strand.
GCAAAGACCGCCATCACACCCTTGATGAACTGGCGCACCTGCTCGGGTGACAGGCCCGCGCGCCCTGGCTCGATCACCAGGTCCACACCGTCCGCCACCATCAGGTGGCTGCAGACTTCGACGGACCCAATGGCCCGCGCCCGTGGGGGAACCGGGGCCTGCTCACCCTGGAGCAGTTCGCGAATGCGCTCCAGCGACAGCCCTGCGGCAGTCCACTTCTTGATCAGCAGCAGCTGTTCCAGGTGCGTCGCGCCATAGCGCGCGGCACGGGTTTCGCCCTCTGGGCGGTCGACCAGCCCTATCTGAACGTAGTAGCGGACCGTCCGGGGGGACAGGTCCGCCAGCACGCACAGGTCAGACAGAGGGTAGCTGGGTGTAGGCGGTGATGTGTCTGATTGCATGAAGCAATTAAAACACCATCAATGTATAAATACAACTGTATTTGTTTTAAGTGAACGGAGGCGCCGATTTTTATGCACTAGATGGGTTGGCATCATCCACACCAAATGTCTCGGTTCATCAAGGATGTATGCGAACACGAAAAGGCCCCTGAAGTTTGGCGGTTCATCGGGGACAGCCCCCGACAAAACCGCCCCGCTCCAGGGGCCCAAAAAATCGTCACGGCGAACCCTCTCGCTGGCTACCGCAGGGTGAACACCGTTTCACAACTGCACGACTTGGCTAATTCCCTTGCAACGTGGTTCCAAAAGCAGAGGGACTGAAATCACGCGGGCCGATATCGTCAAGCAGATCGAATCCCAAAAAAATTGGCTGGTCAGCCCCATGCCGACAGACCTTGTTCGAGCAGTGCTTTGCATGCCGCATCGGACAACCGAACACCATGCACCTCATAAAGCAGCTCGTGCCCTTGATCAGGAACGAATTGCCTGGCGGCTTCCAGCGTGGGGGCTGCCCCAAGCAACTCTCCTTCAGAGGACACGACCTCGTACCCGTTTTCAGTCTGCTTGATGCTGAAATTTGTCGGCACAAACACCCCCAGCGTTTCGCACACGCAGCCGAAGGGCTTCAGGATTCGATTGACCTCGCGCGGCAAAGTGCGGTCGTAAAGTTCATGCAAACCCCTTGCGCCCAAGCCCTTGTAGCGAAACACCTGATGCGCGCCACGCGTCCATGCGACTGCATCCAGACCCTGATGTGCTGCGTGCAACAACACCAGCTTCATCGCCAAGGCAGGCCACTCCTTCAAAAACGGCGGGCACCCATCATCACCAGGGTCCATTTCGCCACAGGCAATTGCGCGGCGCGCACTTTGTGCCCAGTCACTCTGCACCTCATGCAGCAACAACACCCGTTCACCATCAGCCCCATCCCGTACATCACAACGGACATGCACCAGAACGTTGCGAATTTCAAAGTGCCCAGACAAGAAACTTGCAGGGTAGTACGGCAAGGTAATCAACCACTCCCGGTAGGCCTCGCCGCCAGTCCATGCATAGCTGCCAAAGTGCCCCAAAGCAACGCGCTTGGGAAAGTTCAACTTGGCATGGCTGGCGGCCAGTTCAGCAGCAGTCTCCCGTGCAGGGAAAAGGGATTGTTCCATGCCATTGCGTATCACCTGCCCGTCGTGTGTCACTGCCTGCCAGTGGCTTTCTGGCCCCCACAATGTCTGATGCTCGACCTGTTCAATTCGGTAGCCCAGCACAGGGTCGAATCCTGTAACGGTACGGGTTTGACCTGTTTGCGCTTTAGGCACCTTGTTGGTCCGCTTCAGGACCCGCTCGGGCGCAGTCGAAAATCTCAACTGCCGTTGAGCATTGCTAATCACCGGTATCACTGAAAGCCGCAGCGCGGAAAAATCACACAGGCTGGCCAATTCCCAAGCAGCGATTGGCCCGCCGTCGTCGCCCAGTGCTGCCAATTCATGGGTCAGGTTCGAACGATCGAATTCCTCAACCCGCAGGCCTTTTTTGTGAAAGTTCTCAATTGTCTTTCGCCACTGCCCGGCTCTGGCCTTCGATTTTCCGAGGTTCCGCAAGAGCCGCTGCATGGAGCTGTGCAGGAGTGGAACTCCAAACACATCTTCCACATTTGCTGATGGGAAAAACTGATGATGTTGGTTGCGCACGGCCTGCCGATGTGAACACAGGTCAAGATGACTTGCGACGGCGAAAACAAAGTCGGCAACGTCTTGCGCTTGGGTGAGATCAATCAGCATGGCATCGCCATGCAAGGAGCTATCGGCGGGAATCCTCCCGGCCCACAGTTCGGCCAGCGTCACACCAGCCAGCGTAAAAGCATCACCTTCAAAGCGAACAATGTCGATAAACGTTGCGGCATCATTCAACTCGGGCCGGGCACTGATGGCTTGACCAAAAACATTGACCTGGCCTAGCTCTGTGTACTCCCACAGGCGCCGTGCGGACAGACCGTGGTCGCTCTGTCCCAATTGCATGTCCAAGGTGTTTTCGTCGAGCTGCATCTCAAGCCCTCCCTCCAACGCGCGGGCACGAGCCTATCTGCTGCGATCCCAGTCGCGGATCAACCCCTTGCGCAACACCATTCATATACAGAATCAACCCAAAACCCTCATTCTCATTGGGCAGTTAGCTACCATTCATATAGCAACCATTTACGCTGCGGCTCGTTGAAACGCCAACACTTTGCCCGTCGTGCAGTTATCCAGATAGTCTGCCCAGTGCTGCATCATCTTGGCCCGCTGCTGGAGGTAGGTCGCATGGTTGTAGGCTGCGCTCACTTCATTGCGTTCCTGGTGCGCCAGCTGCAATTCAATGTGCGCATGGTCAAACCCCATTTCATGAAGCAGGGTGGAAGCCACCCCACGGAATCCGTGGCCAGTCATGCGTCCCTTGTAGCCCATGCGATCCAGCGCACCCAAAATGGTGTTGTTGCTCATGGACTTTTCGTGGTCACGCTCACCGGGGAACAGCAGTGAGCCACGTCCCGATACCAATTGCAGCGTTTGCAGCACGTTCACCGCCTGGGTGGACAGCGGAACGATGTGCGGCGTTTTCATCTTCATGCGTGAAGCGGGGATGTCCCAGCGCCGTGCCTCCAAGTCAAACTCAGCCCAGCGTGCACCGATCAACTCCGAGGTGCGAACAAAGGTCAGCGCCATCAACTTCATCGCCAGGCGCGTCACCGCAGCACCCGCATAACCATCGATGTGCCGCAACAATTCGGGCAGCTCTTTGGCGCTGATACGGGCGTAGTTGCCAGCTTTGCGTGATGCCAGCACGTCACTGGGTTTGATGTCACTGGCCGGATTGCGCTGGGTCAGTCCATGGGCCACCGCGTACCGGAAAACCTGACCGGAGGTCTGCAGGGCCCGCTTGGCAATATCCAAAGCCCCACGCTTGGAAATCGTCTGCACCATCGCCACCAGCTCATGTGCCTGTATCTCTGACACAGGGCGTGCACCAATGGCCGGGAACACGTCAGCCTTGAGACGGCGCATCACGTCGTCCGCATGCCGTGCACTCTTGGCTCCGTGCCAGTGATCCCACCACAGCAAGGCCACGGACTGGAAAGAGTTTTCAGCAGATGCCTGCTTGGTGATCTTGTCGGAGGCCCGTTGTGCCATCGGGTCCGTGCCACTGGCCAATAGCTTGCGGGCAGCGCCCATACCATCACGCGCCTGGGCAAGTGAAACGTCTGGGTAAGCACCCAGCGACATGACCTTCTCTTTGCCCAGAAACCGATACTTCCAGCGCCATAGCTTGGAGCCCACGGGATTGACCAGCAAGTACAGACCCTTGCCATCGCTCAGTTTCACAGGCTTGTCGCCCGGCTTGGCCTTCTTGATGGCGGTATCAGTCAGCGACATAGGGCACTCCAAGGGTTGTTCTTTTGGCGATACCCCCACTCGAATACCCCCATGCCCCCAAAGATACCCCCAGCGGGTGCAAGCTGGCAATACCGCCCCTTGGACGGTAAAAAACAAAAAAGCCCCGTAAACACTAGGTTTGCGGGGCTTTCAGTGGGCTTTGTAGGACTACAAAAAACCCTATTTTGGCGGAAACGGAGGGATTCGAACCCTCGATGAGGCTCTACACCCCATACTCCCTTAGCAGGGGAGCACCTTCGGCCACTCGGTCACGTTTCCAATCCCGCCATTATGCCTTATTTCAAAGGCGATTCTGGCGCTTTAGGCGGCTTGCTGGTCCAATTCGAAGGCCTTGTGCAGGCTGCGCACGGCCAGTTCGACGTACTTTTCGTCGATCACGACCGAGGTCTTGATTTCGGAGGTGGAGATCATCTGGATGTTGATGCCCTCTTCGCTCAGCACGCGGAACATCTTGGCAGCAACGCCCACGTGGCTGCGCATGCCGATGCCGACGATGCTGACCTTGCAGATCTTGGTGTCGCCCACGACTTCCTGCGCGCCCAGCGCGGGCACGACCTTGTCCTTGAGCAAATCGACGGTGCGGGCGTAATCACTGCGGTTGACCGTGAAGCTGAAGTCGGTCTTGCCGTCCTTGCTCAGGTTCTGAATGATCACATCGACTTCGATGTTGGCATCGGCCACGGCGCCCAGGATCTGGTAGGCGATGCCGGGCTTGTCGGGCACGCCCAGCACGGAGATCTTGGCTTCGTCGCGGTTGAAAGCGATGCCGGATACGACGGCTTGTTCCATTTTTTCGTCTTCCTCAAAAGTGATCAGCGTGCCGGATTGGGCTTCTTCGTTGATGTCGATGTCCCAGGGCGTGAAGCTCGACAGCACGCGCATGGGCACTTTGTACTTGCCGGCAAATTCCACGGAGCGGATCTGCAGCACCTTGCTGCCCAGGCTGGCCATTTCGAGCATTTCCTCGAAGCTCACGGTCAGCAGGCGGCGGGCCTCGGGCACAACGCGGGGGTCGGTGGTGTAAACGCCATCGACATCGGTGTAGATCAGCACTTCGTGGGCCTTCATGGCCGCAGCCACGGCCACGGCCGAGGTGTCCGAGCCGCCGCGGCCCAGCGTGGTGATGTTGCCTTCGTCGTCGATGCCCTGAAAGCCCGTGACGATGACCACCTTGCCGCTGTCCAGGTCGGCGCGCACACGCTGGTCATCGATGGACTCGATGCGCGCCTTGGTGTAGCTGCTGTCGGTGCGGATGGGCACTTGCCAGCCTGCGTAGCTCACCGAGCCCATGCCTTCGGCCTGCAGCGCAATGGCCAGCAGGGCCGACGATGCCTGCTCGCCCGTGGCGGCCAGCATGTCGAGTTCGCGGTGGTAGGCGTCTGTGGTACGCGTGGGTGCCAGTTCTTTGGCCAGTGCCAGCAGACGGTTGGTTTCGCCACTCATGGCGCTGGGCACCACCACCATCTGGTGGCCGGCGCGGGCCCACTTGGCCACGCGCTTGGCGACGTTGCGGATACGCTCGGGAGAGCCCATCGACGTGCCGCCGTATTTGTGAACGATCAATGCCATTGGAATTTTTGGGGTGACGAATCCGAAGCCACGGCGCAGTGTTGAAGAACAAGGGAGTTTTGGCGCGCCGCCGTTTTTCGTGCAGATTGGGGACCAAAACCTATGGATTGTACCAATCGAGTTTTGACCCGGATCGCACTACATAGCCCCGCCCCACCTTGATGTGGATGCGGTGGCCCCGCGTGGTGCAGGCCTGGATCTGGTCCAGCAGTTCGGCGAGTTGCGCCGCTGCGGGCGTTGTCTGGTGGTCCACGCGCAGCCAATGGCGCAGCACGTTGGCCTGCCGGGCGCGGCCCAGGCGCTGCAGCGGGGCAATTTGCGGCGGCAGGCCCACAGCCAGGGCGTCGTCGCGGGCCAGTTCCTCCAGCAACTCCGCCGCCTGCGCCGCATGCGATGCGGACCGCGCAAAGGTGGCGCGAAACGCTGGAAAGGCGGCCTCCAGCACGGGCAGCAGTTGGACGCGAATGCGGTTGCGGGTAAAGCGCTCGTCGGTGTTGGTTGGGTCTTCCGCCCAGGCCTGCCCCTGCTCGCGCAGCCAGTGGCGCACATCGGCCGCCGACACCCGTAGCAGCGGGCGGTACCACTGCAGGCCTGCGCGCTCCCAGCAGGCGGGCATGGCCGCCAGCCCCGCCACGCCAGCGCCGCGCGACAAGGCCAGCAGCACGGTTTCGACCTGGTCGTCGGCATGCTGCGCCAATGCTATTGATTTAATAGCCACCTGCGCTTTCCCATCAAGCGCTACAGCCTCAAAAGCCTTGTATCTTGCCTGGCGGGCCGCATCCTCGGGGCTCTGGCCGGGGGTGGGCCGGGCATCCAGCCGCTGTACGCTCAAGGGCACCTGCAGTTCGCGGCACAGGCGCACGCAGTGCTGCTCGAAACCATCGGCTGCCGCCTGCAGGCCGTGGTGCACGTGGATGGCCTGCACCTGCCCCGGCCAGCGCCGCGCGCAGGCCAGCAGCAAGGCGGTGGAATCCGCTCCACCGCTCAGTCCCACGGCCAGCGGCAGTGCGGGCGCAAAGGCCCGCATCGCGGCGTCAAAAGACTGGGCGTTCGTCATGGGCGCCGATTATCACGGCGCCCCTGCGATGCAGGCCGATAGGTGAAGGCGCCCAGTCGCTCCTGCCAGCAAAAACAACAACGGCCCCGCAGGGCCGTGGTCATTGCCATACTGCGGTGAGCAGGGTCAGCGGCTGTCGGCCTTGGTGTCGCTGAAGCGGCCGTAGCTTTGCAGGCGCTCGTAGCGGCGCTCCAGCAGGTCCTTGACCTTGAGATCCGCCAACTGGCGGAAGGCGTCGCCCAGGGCGCGCTTCAAGAAAGCCGCCATCTGCTTGTGGTCGCGGTGGGCGCCGCCCACGGGCTCGCTCACGATCTTGTCCACCAGGCCCAGGGCCTTGAGGCGGTGCGCCGTGATGCCCAGGGCATCAGCGGCCTCCTGGGCCTTGTCGCTGGTTTTCCAGAGGATGGAGGCGCAGCCCTCGGGGCTGATGACGGAGTAGATGGCGTACTGCAGCATGACCACCTGGTCGGCCACGCTGATGGCCAGGGCGCCGCCGGAGCCGCCCTCACCGATGATGGTGGTGATGATGGGCACTTCGAGCTGCGCCATCTCGAAGATGTTGCGGC
>DAIQRN010000095.1:0-8135 GCA_036786185.1 Acidovorax sp.
AGAACGTCGATACCGACGCCATCATCCCCAAGCAGTTCTTGAAGTCGATCAAGAAAACCGGCTTCGGCCCCAACCTGTTCGACGAATGGCGCTACCTGGACAAGGGCGAGCCCGGCATCCCCGAAAGTCAGCGCAAGCCCAACCCCGATTTCGTGCTGAACCAGCCGCGCTACCAGGGCGCCAGCATCCTGATCGCGCGCAAGAACTTCGGCTGCGGCTCCAGCCGCGAGCACGCCCCGTGGGCGCTGGACCAGTACGGCTTTCGCGCCATCATCGCGCCCAGCTTTGCCGACATCTTCTTCAACAACTGCTTCAAGAACGGCCTCTTGCCCATCGTGCTGCCCGAGGCGACCATCGCCCAGCTGTTCGACGAAGTGGCCGCCTTCCCCGGCTACACACTGACCGTGGACCTGGAACGCCAGGTCATCGTCAAGCCCCAGGGCGAGGAGATCCCGTTCGACGTGATCGCCTTCCGCAAATACTGCCTGCTCAACGGCTTCGACGACATCGGCCTGACCCTGCGCCAGTCCGACAAGATCAAGGCTTTCGAGGCCGAGCGGCTGGCGAAGAAGCCCTGGCTCGCGCACTCCATGGCATCTTGAAAATATCAATCAAATCGGCATCTAGCGCTTGATGGACAAGCGCTACCAGCTATCAATAGAGAAGCAAAATCCATGAAAATCGCAGTTCTGCCGGGTGACGGCATCGGTACCGAAATCGTTGCCGAGGCCGTCAAGGTGCTTGAGGCACTGGACCTGAATTTCGAGATGGAGTCCGCCCTGGTCGGCGGCGCCGCCTACGACGCTCACGGCCACCCCCTGCCCGAGGCCACGCTCAAGCTGGCGAAAGAAGCCGACGCCGTGCTCTTCGGCGCCGTGGGCGACTGGAAATACGACAAGCTCGACCGCCCCCTGCGCCCTGAGCAAGCCATCCTGGGCCTGCGCAAGGCCCTGGGCCTGTTTGCCAACTTCCGCCCCGCCATCTGCTACGAGCAGCTGGTGGGCGCCTCCAGCCTCAAGCCCGAACTGGTCTCCGGCCTGGACATCCTGATCATCCGCGAGCTGACGGGCGACATCTACTTTGGCCAGCCGCGCGGCCGCCGCGTCTCGCCCGATGGTCACTTCCCCGGTGCCGAAGAAGCCTTCGACACCATGCGCTACACCCGCCCCGAGATCGAGCGCATCGCCCGCGTGGCCTTTGAAGCCGCCCGCAAGCGCAACAAGAAGGTCACCAGCGTGGACAAGGCCAACGTGCTGGAAACCTTCCAGCTGTGGAAGGACGTGGTCACCGAAGTGCACAAGGACTACCAGGACGTCGAGCTGCAGCACATGTACGTGGACAACGCCGCCATGCAACTGGTGAAGGCGCCCAAGTCGTTTGACGTGGTGGTCACGGGCAACATGTTTGGCGACATCCTGTCGGACGAAGCCTCCATGCTCACCGGCTCCATCGGCATGCTGCCCTCGGCCAGCCTGAACAGCAGCAACCAGGGCCTGTACGAGCCCAGCCACGGCAGCGCCCCCGACATCGCTGGCAAGGGCGTGGCCAACCCGCTGGCCACCATCCTGTCCGCCGCGATGATGCTGCGCTTCAGCCTGAACCAGGAAGCCGCCGCCCAGCGCATCGAAGCCGCCGTGCAGAAGGTGCTGGCCCAGGGCCTGCGCACGCCCGACATCTATAGCGAAGGCACGACCAAGGTGGGTACGGCGCAGATGGGGGATGCGGTGGTGAAGGCGCTGGCCGCCTGAAACCCGCCAAAACCGCAACCCAAGGCAGCCGCGCGCTGCCTTTTTGTTTTGCACTGCAACACCCGTCGGCACACATCCACTACAATATGCCGCTATGTTTGCCGCCCGCCCGTTCGCCCTGAACACCGCCACTGCCACCCTGGCAGGCGTGGCCGTGCGCGCAATCACCACCAAAACCACGACCATTAAGGGCTGATCCAGCTCCGGCATCGTCGTGCGCCCTCCCTGGCCCAGACGAGCCGGGGCAAACAGTCTGGTCTGCACTGTTTTTAAACTGAAAGGGCGTTGAAATGAGCAAGTTGGTAGGTTTGGTCGGCTGGCGTGGCATGGTCGGCTCGGTCCTGATGGACCGCATGGTGCAAGAGAAGGACTTCGATCTGATCGAGCCCCTGTTCTTCTCCACATCCAATGCGGGCGGCAAGGCCCCCGCGCAGGCCAAGAACGAAACCACGCTGCAGGACGCGTTCGACATCGCGCAGCTGCAACGCTGCGAAATCATCATCACCGCCCAGGGCGGCGACTACACCAACGAGGTGTACCCCAAGCTGCGCGCCGCCGGCTGGAACGGCCACTGGATCGACGCCGCCTCCTCCCTGCGCATGGAGAAGAACGCCGTCATCGTGCTCGACCCGGTGAACATGCCGGTCATCAAGAACGCCCTGGCGAACGGCGGCAAGGACTGGATCGGCGGCAACTGCACCGTGAGCTGCATGCTGATGGGCGTGGGCGCGCTGTACAAGGCGGGCCTGGTCGAGTGGATGAGCACCCAAACCTACCAGGCCGCCAGCGGCGGCGGCGCCCAGCACATGCGCGAGTTGCTCACGCAGTACGGCACGCTGAACGCCGAGGTGCGCTCGCTGCTGGACGACCCCAAGAGCGCCATCCTGGAAATCGACCGGATGGTCTCCGCCAAGCAGCGCGCCCTGACCAGCGCCGAGACGGCCAACTTCGGCGTGCCGCTGGGCGGCTCGCTGATCCCCTGGATCGACAAGGACCTGGGCAATGGCATGTCCAAGGAAGAATGGAAGGGCATGGCCGAGACCAACAAGATCCTCGGCCAGGGCGAAGGCTTCGGCTCTGCCGCCGTGCCCGTAGATGGCTTCTGCGTACGCGTGGGCGCCATGCGCTGCCACAGCCAGGCGCTGACCTTCAAGCTCAAGAAGGATGTGCCCGTGGCCGACCTCGAAGCCATGATTGCCGCCGATAACGAGTGGGTGAAGGTGGTGCCCAACACCCGCGAGGCCACCATCAAGGATCTGACCCCCGTGGCCGTGACTGGCACCATGCACATTCCCGTGGGCCGTATCCGCAAGCTGGCCATGGGCCCTGAGTATGTGGGCGCCTTCACCATTGGCGACCAGCTCCTGTGGGGTGCCGCCGAGCCCCTGCGCCGCATGCTGCGCATCCTGCTGGACGCCTGATCCACGGCCTACCCGAAAGCGCGCGCAAGCCACATTGCGCGCGCTTTTTTGCGCCCGGAATTAAGACACACCTCGTTACGTCACGTTGGCAATTGGCAACATCAGCGCCCCCCAAGTTAGGGCCCTGATACCCCTCTGAAAGCTTCGGCGCCACCTCAGCTTGTCAGTGCAAAACATTGATGCTATGGTGCTTTTTACATATTTTCACGCGCCGGGGCGGGACCAGACCATGACAAAAAAAACGCCGCTCGTCCGAGCCGCAAAAAATCCTCATCAGTTGATGACAAACATGCATCGTTGGAAATTCTCTGTCTTGGCGGCTGCGGCCGTGGCGTCCGCGGGCTTTTATGCCTCTGACGCATCGGCGTTGGCGCTGGGTCGCATCACGGTGCAATCTGCCTTGGGCGAACCCCTGCGCGCCGAAATCGACCTGCCCCAAATCACTGCGGCCGAGGCCGACACACTGCGAACCACCACAGCTTCGCCCGAGGTGTTCCGCGCCCAGGGGATGGAATACACGCAGACCATGAACAGTCTGCGCATCCAGTTGCAGCGCCGCACCGACGGCACGGCCGTGCTGCGCCTGTCCAGCGACCGCCCCGTGAACGAGCCCTTCCTTGATCTGGTGCTGGATGCCAACTGGGGTTCGGGCCGCATCGTACGCAGCTACACCATGCTGTTCGATCCGCCCGCTCTGCGCCGTGCGGCGCCCAGCGTGACGGCGTCGCCCCAAATCTCCGCGCCAGCCACCTCGGCGGCCACCCCTTCCGCTCCTGCGGTGCGCGCACCCCGCGCGGTGGAATCCACCGCCTCAGCGCCACGCCCCACGGCCGCCCCCCGGCCTGCACCCACCGAGGGTGTAACGGTCCAGGCAGGCGACACGGCCGGCCGCATTGCCAACGCCCACCGCCCTGCCGGTGTGTCCCTGGACCAGATGCTGGTGGCCATACTGCGCGCCAACCCGGATGCTTTCATCCAGGGCAACGTCAACCGCGTCAAGGCTGGTGCCGTGCTGCAGATGCCCAGCGAGAGCGAAGCGCAGGCCACGCCAACGGCCGAGGCGCGCCAAACGCTGTCGGCCCAGGCCCGCGATTTCAATGAGTTCCGCCGCAAGCTGGCGTCAGCCGCCCCCACCACCGAAGTGGCCGCCGCTGAACGCTCGGCCTCCGGTGCTGTGCAAACGCGCGTGGAAGACAAGAAGCCCGCCACCGCAGCCCCCGACAAGCTGACTCTGTCCAAGGGTTCCGTCAAGGGCCAGAAGGCCGCAGAAGACCAGGTCGCCAAGGACATGCAGGCTGGCGAGGCCGCCACGCGAATGGCCGAGCTGTCCAAGAACATCACGGACCTGAACAAGCTGGGCGCGGCATCCGCCCCCGCAGGCAGCAGCGCCGCGCCCGCGCCTGCTGACGCTGCCAGCGCCCCTGGGTCCGTGGAAGTCCAAAGTCCGGTCGTGCCCGCCACGCCCGTGGCCCCGGAAGCCCCGGCGTCCCAAGCCACGGATGCAGCCAGCGCCCCGGAGGCAGAAACATCTGCGCCTGCCGAGGCGGCGTCCGAACCCGCTTCTGCACCCGCCCCTGCACCAGCGCCCGTTCCCGTCCCTGCACCAGCCCCCGTACCGGTGGAAGAGCCTAGCTTCCTCTCAGGCCTGATGGACGATCCCATCTTGCCTTTGGCCGGTGGCGGCCTGCTGGCACTGCTGCTGGGTTACGGCGCATACCGCGTGGTGCAACGCCGCCGCCAAAATGGTGGCGTGGACAGCTCCTTCCTGGAAAGCCGCATCCAGCCCGACTCCTTCTTTGGCGCCAGTGGCGGCCAGCGTATCGACACGGCCAATAGCGAGATGACCACGGGCTCTTCCATGGCCTACTCCCCCAGCCAGCTTGACGCTGGCGGCGACGTGGACCCCGTGGCCGAGGCCGATGTCTATCTGGCCTACGGACGCGACCTGCAGGCCGAGGAAATCCTGAAAGAAGCCGTGCGCCACAACCCGGCCCGTGTGTCGGTGCATGTGAAGCTGGGCGAAATCTACGCCAAGCGCCAGGACCGCAAGGCCCTGGAAGCCGTGGCCGCCGACGTCTTCCGGCTCACTCAAGGCGAAGGCCCCGACTGGAGCCGCATTGCAGCCCTTGGCAGCGAGCTTGACCCCGAGAACCGCCTGTACCAGCCCGGTGGCCGCCCCGGCATGGCCGAGGACGAATCGCCCTCTCTGCCTCCCGGCGGCTTCCCCAGCACGTTCACAGGCACCAACGCCAACCCGGCAACTGCTGCGCTGCCGCCAGATCTTGATCTGGATCTCGACCTGGACCTGCCCGACGGCGCCCTCACGGACGCCCCTTCGGCGCCCGCAGCACCCGGTGCGTTTGCAGCCGCTGCGGCTGCGGCGGGCGGAGCCCACGCCTTGGCAGCCTCCGACGAGCCGTCCACGCTGCGCTCCGGCCTGGAAGTGCCCGAACTGCCGTCGGCTGCGGCTCCCGCGTGGAACACTCCGGACACCGCACCCAGCCCCATCACGGCACCGGCGCCCATGGCCAGCCTGGACCTGCCCAGCGTGGACGAACTGACCATGGCTCCCTCGGGGCCCATGCCGTTGTCGATCGACGCGCAGGACTCCGGCCCCATGGCGTTTGACCTGGGCGACCTCTCGCTGGACCTGAACGCACCGTCCAAGCCCATGGCGGCACCCGCACCCAAGGCAGCGCCAGCCCCCGCACCGGTGGTGACTGACGCGGGCGGCGGCAACGGCAACGATGACAGCGACCCCCTGGCCACTAAGCTGGCCCTGGCCGAAGAGTTCAACGCCATCGGCGATGCGGACGGCGCCCGGACGCTGATCGAAGAGGTGGTGGCCGAGTCCAGCGGCGCCCTCAAGATCCGCGCCCAGCGCATGCTGGCCGAACTGGGCTGATGCGGCCCGGCTTCCCGGCAGCACCCTCGCAGCCCACCCAGGCCACCCCATGACGCGGGTGGCGCTGGGTGTCAGCTACAGCGGGCAGGCTTACAGCGGCTGGCAAAGCCAGCTGTCTGGCAACACCATTCAAGACCATCTCGAAGCGGCCCTGGGCCGCTTTGCTACGCATTCCGTCAGCACTCTGTGCGCCGGCCGCACGGACGCAGGGGTGCATGGCTTGATGCAGGTGGTGCACTTTGACACGCCCCTGCAGCGCCCCGCATCGTCCTGGGTGCGCGGCACCAACACCTTTTTACCCCCTGACATTGCCGTGCAATGGGCCCAGTCCGTGCCGGATGACTTTCACGCCCGCGCCAGCGCGGTGGCACGCCGCTATGCGTATGTGTTGCTGCAGTCCCCCGTACGGCCCAGCGTGGATGCGGGCCGGGTGGGCTGGGTTTATCACCCCTTGAACGCGGACGCCATGCGACAGGCCGCAGACCATCTACTGGGCGAGCACGACTTCACCTCCTTCCGCGCCTCGGCCTGCCAGGCGAAATCTCCGGTCAAAACCCTGGAGCGCATAGCCATCACCCGCCGGGGCCAGGGCGAGCCCCACCCGGAGCTGGGCTGGAGCCCGTGTTATTGGCGCTTTGAATTTGAAGCCAACGCCTTTTTGCACCACATGATCCGCAACATCATGGGTTGCCTGGTTGCCGTGGGCCAGGGCCACCAGCCGCCCGAATGGATCGCGCAGGTGCTGGCCGCGCGCTCGCGCGATGCGGCGGCGCCCACGTTTTCTCCGCATGGACTGTATTTTTTGGGCCCGGTGTACGACGCGGCCTGGGGCCTGCCCCAGCGCACCGCTGCGTATGATTGGCTGCCATGAACCCGCCCGTCCTGACCGCCGCCCGCACCCGCATCAAGATCTGCGGCCTGACCAGTGAAGAAGACGTTGACGCCGCCGTGGCCGCAGGTGCCGACGCCATCGGCTTCGTGCTCTACGCCAAAAGCCCCCGCGCCGTGACACCAGAGCGCGCGGCGCAATTGGCCAGGCGCCTGCCCCCCTTCGTCACGCCCGTGCTGCTCTTTGTGAATGCAAACACTCCTGAAATAATAGCTGCTTGCGCTTTATTGGCGGGCGCTACAATCCAATTTCATGGTGATGAATCTCCACAAGACTGCCTCGCCGCCACGGCTCAGGGCGCTCGCCCCTACCTGCGCGCTGCGCGCATTCCCCTGGGCGACGGTGCGGCACAGTTTGACCTCGTAAAATACGCGCACGATTATTCTCACGCCCAGGCCATCCTGCTCGACGCGCATGTCGAGGGGTACGGCGGCGGCGGCAAGGCATTCAATTGGTCACTCCTTCCACCAAGCGTCAGCTCTCACCTCGTTTTGTCTGGTGGACTCACGCCTGCAAACGTGACCGATGGCATTTTGCAAGTCCGCCCGCGTTGCAAGACGCTGGCGGTTGACGTCAGCTCCGGCGTCGAGGCCGATGGCCCCGATGGAAAGCCCCTGAAGGGCATCAAGGACGCCGAAAAAATCCAACGTTTCATCGCTGCCGTGCGAGCGGCCGATGCCCAACTTGCAAAGAACCCTCATGAATTCCTATCAGCAACCTGATGCCTCGGGCCATTTCGGCCCCTACGGCGGCAGCTTCGTCAGCGAGACGCTGACCCACGCCATCAACGAACTGCGGGACGCCTACGCCCGATACCAGCACGACCCCGAGTTCCTTGCCGAATTCGAGGATGAGCTCAAGCACTTCGTGGGCCGCCCCTCGCCCGTGTACCACGCGGCCCGCACCAGCCGCGAGCTGGGCGGCGCACAGATCTACCTGAAACGCGAAGACCTCAACCACACCGGCGCGCACAAGATCAACAACGTGATCGGCCAGGCCATGCTGGCGCGCCGCATGGGCAAGCCACGCGTGATCGCCGAGACGGGCGCGGGCCAGCACGGCGTGGCCACGGCCACCATCTGCGCGCGCTATGGCCTGGAATGCGTGGTCTATATGGGCAGCGAGGACGTCAAGCGCCAGAGCCCCAACGTCTATCGCATGAAACTGCTGGG
>DAIQRN010000096.1:0-8129 GCA_036786185.1 Acidovorax sp.
CCACCGGCAACCTCGACCCCACCACCGCCACGCGCGTGATGGACCTGCTGCTGGCGCAGACGCGAGAGCATGGGGCATCGCTGGTGCTGGTCACCCATTCCGACGCCGCCGCAGCGCGGGCCGACCGGGTGCTGCGGCTCACTGCCAGCGGTATCGCGGGCTAGATAGCGCCCCATTGCAGCCAAAGCGACTGCGGACGCGTGGAGCGGATCACACAACCCTGCGCAGCGGTTCTGGCTAGGCGCTGCGTCGCAGGCAGTACGTGTAGTACGACGCGACGCAGCAACAACGCCAGAAGGGTTGCGTGAGCCGCACTTACTCGATGTTCAGCCGCTGCGCTGCCTTGTTCACCTTCTTGGGCAGAGTCAACGTCAGCACGCCGTTGTCGTACTTGGCCTTGGCCTGTGCGGCGTCCACATCGGCCGGCAGCTGGAAGCTGCGGGCCACGGCGCCGTAGTAGCGCTCGCTGCGCAGCACCTTCTCGCCTTCGCGCTTTTCGTCGTGCTGCCGCACCTCGGCGCGCAGGCTCACCACATTGCCTTCGAGCGAGACATGGATGTCCTCCTTGGCCACGCCGGGCACTTCGGCCTGCACCGTGTAGCCGCTTTCGGTTTCCTTCACATCCACCTTGATCTGGCTGGGCGAAGGCAGGTTGTCGCCATGCAGCGGGCGCACGTAAAAGCCGGGGGCAATGTCCTTGAAAAAGTCCTCAAACAGACTGCCACGGGTCACGAGAGAGTTCATGGTTTTGGCTCCTGAAAAGGGGTTGAAAGGCGTTGGTACAAACAACCGGGCCTGCGCAGGAGGGCGGGCCCTGATACCAAGATAGGCGCAGCCTTTCAGCACTTCAAGAGGGTGCAGAACGCAAGGTTGACATGCATCAAACGCCGCTGCACCACTCCCCTGCAGCCACAATGCAGCCCATGCTCGCCCTGCTCCGCACCTTCTCATGGCAAGACCTGCGCCACCACCCCTGGCGCAGCGCCGCAGCGGTGGCGGCCGTGATGCTGGGCGTGGCGCTGGCGTTTGCGGTGCATGTGATCAATGCGTCGGCGCTGGACGAGTTCTCGCAGGCCGTGCGCGCCGTCAACGGCCAGCCTGACCTGGAACTGCGCGCCATGCAGGGCCCCCTGCCCGAGGCGCTGTACGAGCGCCTGGCCACCGACCCGCAGGTGGCCCGCGCCAGCCCGCTGCTGGAGCTGTCGGCCGTGGCGCAGGCAGCCACCACAGCGGGCGCGAATGCAGCGGGCGCCAAGGACCCGTCACCTCGCACTCCCACTCCCATCCGCGTGTTGGGCGCCGATGCACTGCTGCTGCCCACCACGGCCCCGGCGCTGGTGCCACGCCCCTGGGACAGCGCCGACCGGTTCGCCCTCTTTGCCCCCGCCACGGTGTTCCTCAACACGGCCGCGCTGCAGGCACTGGGGCTTTCTGCCGCCGCTCCAGCACCATCGTCGCCCCTGCCCCGCGTCACGCTGCAGGTGGGCTTACAACCGGCACTCACCGTGCAGGTGGCAGGCACCGTGACCGCTGGCGGCGTGCCGCTGGCCGTGATGGACATTGGCGCTGCACAAGACCTGTTTGGCCGCGCAGGCGCACTCACCCGCATCGACCTGCAACTGCAGCCCGGCACCGACCGCGCCGCGTGGGAGGCCGCACTGCGCGCGCAGCCCGGCTGGCCCGCCAACCTGGTGCTGGCGCAGCCCGGCGATGCCACCCAGCGCATCAGCAACCTGTCGCGCGCCTACCGGGTCAACCTGACGGTGCTGGCGCTGGTGGCGCTGTTCACCGGGGCGTTTCTGGTGTTCTCGGTGCTGGCCCTCAGCGTGGCGCAGCGCGGGCCGCAGTTTGCGTTGCTGGCCGTGCTGGGCGCCACACCGCGCCAGCGGCTGGCGCTGGTGCTGGCAGAGTCGGCAGCCTTGGGCCTGCTGGGCAGCGCGCTGGGCATAACGCTAGGCACCGCGCTGGCGGCCACGGCGCTGCAACTGCTGGGCGGCGACCTGGGCGGTGGCTACTTTGCGGGCGTGCGGCCTGCGCTGCAATGGAGCGCCCCCGCCGCCCTGGTGTACGGCGCACTGGGCGTGGCGGCCGCCTTGGCGGGTGGCTGGTGGCCCGCCCGCGCCGCGCAGACCCTGCCCCCGGCCCAGACCCTGAAGGGCCTCGGCGCCGCAGCCAGCCAGGCGGACGAAGGCACCGTTGGTATCGTTTTGATAGCTACCGGGGCACTGCTCACTAGCGCTCCACCCGTATTTGGCATTCCAGTGGCCGCGTACGTGGCCATTGCGCTGCTGCTGGTGGGCGGCATTGCCCTGCTGCCCTGGGGCATGGCCCGGTTGCTGGCGTGGGTGCGGCCCCTGGCCGCACGCCATGCGCTGCCACTGCTGGCGCTGGAACGCGCGCGGCGCATGCGCGGCAGCGCGGCCATCGCGGTGGGCGGCGTGGTCGCATCCCTCAGCCTGGCCGTGGCGCTGACGGTGATGGTGTCCAGCTTTCGCGGCTCGGTCACGCAGTGGCTGGACGCGGTGCTGCCGTCGCCGCTGTACGTGCGCTCGGCCATTGGTGGGGGTGGCACGGGCGGCGGTGAAGCCGCTTTATTGCCCGCAGGCTTTGCAGAAGCGGTGGCCCAGCTGCCAGGGTTGGACCGTGTGCAGCCCCTGCGCGCCAGCCCGCTGCAGCTGTCCCCTACCCTGCCCGCCCTCACGGTGCTGAACCGCCCCTTGGGCGATGAGCCAGCGCAGACCCTGCCCCTGGTGGGCGAGGCCCTGCCCGTGCCCCCCGGCCGCACCGGCGTGTACATCAGCGAGGCCGTGGTGGACCTGTACGGCCTGCGCCCTGGCATGGAGTGGCCTGCACTTTCCAAGGCTTTTAGCGCCCAAGCGCTAGAGAATCATGCGCCAGCAGCTATCTTTTACATAGCAGGCATCTGGCGCGACTACGCCCGGCAAACCGGCGCCGTGGTGATGGACCGCGCCGTATGGCTGCGCCTGACCGGCGACGCCCGCACCAGCGACCTGGCCCTGTGGCCCAGCGAGGGCACCGACGTGCCGGCCCTGCAGGCGTCCATCCGCGCGCTCGCTGCAACCCAAGCGGGTCGCCAGCCGTCCACTGCGGCGGGTGCCACCACGGGCTACAGCGAGGCTCTGGTGGAGTTCAGCTCCGCCGCCACCATCCGCGAGCGCTCGCTGCGCATCTTCGACCGCAGCTTCGCCGTCACCTACTGGCTGCAGGCCGTCGCCATCGGCATCGGCCTGTTCGGCGTGGCCGCCAGCTTCAGCGCCCAGGTGCTGGCGCGCCGCAAGGAGTTCGGCCTGCTCGCCCACTTGGGTCTCACGCGGCGGCAGATCCTGACCGTGGTGGCTAGCGAAGGCGCCGCGTGGACGGCGGTGGGCGCAGCGGCGGGCGTGCTGCTGGGGCTGGCCGTGTCCGTGGTGCTGGTGCACGTGGTCAACCCGCAGAGTTTTCACTGGACGATGGATCTGGCGGTGCCGGGGGGAAGGTTGCTGGCGCTGTGTGCTGCGGTGGTGGTGTCAGGCACGGTCACCGCGTGGCTGGCGGGGCGGGCGGCGGCGGGGAGGGATGCGGTGATGGCGGTGAAGGAGGATTGGTAAGGAGCATTCGAGCCCCAGGAGTTCTTAAGCCTCTAACTTCGTGCGCTCTGCCCCTTTCCAATATCTCCAACAACCGATTTTTGCTCCGCTATTTTCTAGAATTTTGCAAACCTAGCAACTCCGCAAGTTTATTAAGTTGGGAAAAATGGATAAGCACCACCCTATTCGCATCAGCAAGCGCAATAGCCGAACGGGTAAAGGAAGATGTGGTCACAACGACACCATGATCACACGATTCGTACTTCATGCCCGCTGCAATTTCCTGAATCGCTTGATTACCAACAGGGGCAGAATATCGCTTGCACTGTATAGCTACTCGCGTGAAGCCTAAGGACGCTATCAGATCGACCCCTTGATCACCGGTGTAGCTAGTTCTAAAGACGCTCCAACCAAGCCGAATCAACTCCCCTTCACAGAATGCTTCAAAATCAAGGCCCGTCATTTTTTCATCAAATGGAGGATGACCACCTCCACCCTCATTTTCATTTTCCCTGAGAAGTAGATTGTCTATAAATGAAACAAAATCAAACGAACTAAAATCAAGAGGTTCAGGAATCGTCACAACCTTAGTGGTGAAATATCTGACATGTTCAACCCATTTTTTGTAGCCAATTTCCATGCCATACGCATCTTTGCGAATAGTTTTACGCCTCTCGGCCGAGAGCGCAATTCGGTGTTTATCAACCATCTCAGACAAACACCTCAAGAATTTTTCCATCTCAAGCCGCAAAATATCTGCTCGCTCAGATTTTACACGCTCTTCATTTTTAAGCATTATTGGTTTAGTAAATTCATCAATAAACTGACGCTTTTGAATATCAAACCATAAAGCAAAATCTTCGAAATTTTCATGTACAATTCGAGCATGAGCCTCCGGCAGCCACTTAGTAAAGAGTATTTTCAGTTGCTCATGGAATTTATTAAAATCCGAGTGACAAGCCCTAAGATTAGAAATCGCTAATTTTCCAGCCTGATTCATAATATATTGTCAGATTCAAAATTTTGATAATTTAATTATATGCATGTATAGCGGATAATTCTAGTTGTTCGAAAAGTTCTCCCATGCCTCTCCCCTCCCCCTGGCTCCACGAAGCCATCGCCCGCATCGAAGCTGACTACCAGCGCAGCGCCGATACGCACCTGATTCCCCTGCGCCTGCCCGCGTTTGCTGCGCAGGGCATTGACCTGTACCTCAAGGACGAATCCACCCACCCCACGGGCAGCCTCAAGCACCGGCTGGCGCGGTCGCTGTTTTTGTACGCGCTGTGCAACGGCTGGCTGCACGAGGGCTCGACGGTGGTCGAGTCCTCCAGCGGCTC
Source organism: Acidovorax sp. (assembly GCA_036786185.1). Classification (GTDB taxonomy): domain Bacteria; phylum Pseudomonadota; class Gammaproteobacteria; order Burkholderiales; family Burkholderiaceae_C; genus Acidovorax. The sequence continues at coordinate 4,928 of DAIQRN010000096.1, forward strand.
AACGGCGGTGAGCGAGGCCTACTTTGCCCGCCTGCTGGGCTTGCCCTTCGTGGCCGTGATGCCGCGCAGCACCTCGCCCGAGAAGATCGCGCAAATCGAGTTCCACGGCGGGCGCTGCCATTTTGTGGAGCGCGCGGGCGACGTGTACGACGCGGCCCGCGCCATTGCCGCCGAAACGGGCGGCCATTACATGGACCAGTTCACCTACGCCGAGCGCGCCACCGACTGGCGCGGCAACAACAACATCGCCGAGAGCATGTTCAGCCAGATGCAGCGCGAGCGCCACCCCGTCCCAAGCTGGATCGTGGTGGGCGCGGGCACGGGCGGCACCAGCGCCACCATTGGCCGCTATGTGCGCTACCAGCGCCATGCCACGCAAGTGTGTGTGGCCGACCCGGCGGGGTCGGTGTTCAGCGCCTACCACCGCACGGGCGATGCCCAGCTGACGGCGCCAGGATCGCGCATCGAAGGCATTGGCCGCCCGCGCGTGGAGCCCAGCTTTGTCCGCACGCTGGTGGATCGTATGGTGGAGGTGACGGACTGCGAATCCATCGCCGCGATGCGCGCCCTGTCCGCCCTGCTGGGGCGGCGCGTGGGGCCGTCCACCGGCACCAACTTTGTCGCCATGCTGGCGCTGGCGCACGAGATGCGCGCGGCGGGCGAGCAGGGCTCCATCCTGTCGCTGCTGTGCGACGCGGGCGAGCGCTACCTGCCCACCTATTGCGACGCGCAGTGGGTGCAGCAGCACATTGGCGACTGCGCGGCGGCGCAGCAGGCCATCGACGCGCTCATGGGCTGAGCCAGGTGCAAGCGCCGCGCCGCATGCACGGATTGGATCGCTGAACGGATTGGATCGCTGACATGTTCACACGCCGCCATTGTCTGGTGCAGGGGCTGGCGCTGGCCGCTCCCTCGCTGACCCACGCCCTGCCCGCGCGCACGCTGCGGTTTCCACGCGATCACGGCAGCCACCCCGACCTGCGCACCGAGTGGTGGTACATCACCGGCCATGCGCAGGCGGCGGGACGGCTGTGGGGGTTTCAGGTGACGTTTTTCCGATCGCGCGTGGACGCTGCGCAAGGGCTGCAATCGGCCTTTGCGGCCAAGCAGCTGCTGTTTGCCCACGCCGCAGTGACCGACGTGCAGGGCCAGCGCCTGCGGCACGGCCAGCGCATTGCGCGCGCAGGCTTTGGCGTGGCCCAGGCCAGCGAGGACGACACGCGCGTGCGCTTGCAGGACTGGACACTGGAACGTGCGCAGTCCGCCACGGGCAGCCGCTACACGGCGCAGGTGGAGGGCGACGACTTCAGCCTGGGCCTGCGCTTTGACAGCACCCAGCCCCTGCTGCTGCAAGGCCAGCAAGGCCTGTCGCGCAAGGGGCCGCTGGAGCAGCAGGCCAGTTACTACTACAGCCAGCCGCAGCTGGCGGTGAGCGGCACCATCACCGTGCAAGGCCAGCGCATGGCCGTGACCACGGGCCGCGCCTGGATGGACCACGAATGGAGCGAGGCGCTGATGCACCCCGAGGCCCAGGGCTGGGACTGGATCGGCATGAACCTGCACGATGGCAGCGCGCTCACGGCGTTTCGGCTGCGCCGGGCGGACGGGTCGGCCGTGTGGGCTGGCGGGTCGCTGCGCGCCCCCGGCCAGGCAGCCACCATTTTCGAGGCCAGCGCCTTGGCATTCAAGCCGGAGCGCTGGTGGACCAGCCCGCACAGCGGCGCACGCTACCCAGTGCAGTGGCAGGTGCAGACACCGGCTGGCAGCTTGGGGGTGCGGGCGCTGGTGGATGACCAGGAGCTCAACAGCAGCGCAAGCACCGGCACCATCTACTGGGAGGGCCTGTCCGACCTGCACGACAGCGCCGGGCGCGCGGTGGGTCGGGGGTATCTGGAGATGACGGGATATGCAAAACCGCTGCGCCTGTGAAGGCTGCAGCGGTTGCGGGGCGGGTGCAGCGGCGTGCTGCAGGCCAGATATCAGTGCACGGTAGCGCCGCGGCGGCGGGCAAACCAGGCAATGATCTCGCCCATGATGCCGCGGCGGAAGGCCAGCACGCAGACCACGAAGATCAGGCCCGTGACCATGGTGACGGATTCGCCCAGCGTGGTGAACCACTCCACACCCGTCACCGATGCGAGGAAGTTGCCGATTTCGCCCAGCTTGTTCTCCAGCAACACCACCACGGCAGAGCCCACGATGGGGCCCGACAGTGTGCCCAGGCCACCCACCAGCGTCATCAGCACCACGTGGCCCGATGCCGTCCAGTGCGCGTCGCTCAGCGTGGCAAAGCCCAGCACCAGCGTCTTGAGCGAACCGGCCAGCCCCGACAGCGCGGCCGACAGCACAAAGGCCAGCAGCTTGAAGCGGTTGGTGTCGTAGCCCAGGGAAATGGCACGCGGCTCGTTCTCCTTGATGCCCTTGAGCACCTGGCCGAACGGCGAGTGGATAGTGCGCACGATGAGCATGAAGGCGGCTACCACAATGACCAGGAGCACGTAGTACATGACCATGTCGTTCTGCAGGTCGATCAGGCCAAACAGCTTGCCGCGCGGCACGCCCTGCAGGCCGTCCTCGCCGCCCGTGAACGGCGCCTGCAGGAACACGAAGAACAGCATCTGCGCCAGCGCCAGCGTGATCATGGTCGAGTAGATGCCCTGGCGACGGATGGCGAAGAAGCCGACGATGAGACCCAGCAATGCGCCCCCGGCCGTGCCCAGCAGCAGTCCGATTTCGGGCGTCACGGCCCACACCTTGAGCGCGTGGCCCGTGAAGTAGGCCGAGCCGCCCAGGAAGGCCGCATGCCCGAAGGACAGCATGCCCGTGTAGCCCAGCAGCAGGTTGAACGCCGAGGCAAACAGCGCGAAGCACAGCAGCTTCATCACGAAGATCGGGTAGGCGCCCAGAAACGGGGCAACAATCAGGCCCAGCAGCAGCAGGCCGTAGCCGATGTTGGTAGTAGTTTTGGAGTTCATGCTGGCGGCCCCGATCACTTCTCTTTGCCGAACAGGCCGGCGGGGCGGATGAGGAGAACGATGACCATGATGACGAACACCACGGTGGACGATGCTTCAGGGTAAAAGACCTTGGTGAGACCTTCGATGACCCCCAAGCCCAGGCCCGTGAGGATGGAGCCCATGATGGAGCCCATGCCGCCAATCACCACCACGGCAAACACCACGATGATGAGGTTCTGCCCCAT
>DAIQRN010000097.1:0-8101 GCA_036786185.1 Acidovorax sp.
CAGGCAGGCGCGCAGCTCGATGCGCTGGAGAACGATCGCTACGACGCCGTGACCATCGCCGCCGTGGCCGACGACGAGGCCACGCTACGCCTGCTGCTTGCGCTGGGCGCCAGCGCCAAGCAGGTGACCAGCCGCTACGACGGCACGGCGCTGATCGCGGCAGCCCACCTGGGCCACGACGGCGTGGTGCGCCAGCTCATCGCCGCCGGGGCGCCGCTGGACCATGTGAACAACCTGCACTGGACGGCGCTGATCGAGTCCATCGTGCTCGGCGACGGCGGCCCGCGCCATCAGGCCACGCTGGCCGCGCTGCTGCAGGCGGGCGCCAGCCCCGCGCTCACCGACCGGCAGGGCAACACACCGCTGCAGCTGGCGCGCCAGCGCGGCTATGCGGAGATGGTGCGCATGCTGGAGGCGGCGGGGGCGCGCTGATGCCCGCCCATTGACTCATTTATTGATAGCTGCCCGCGCTTGATGGATAAGCGCTGGAGGCCGATTTCATTCAAAAGACTCGCCATCCGTCACCAGGCGCGCCTTCACGGCGCGCCCCTTGACGCGGCCGCTGTTGAGGCGCTGCACGGCCTGCTCGCCAATGGCGCGGTCCACCGCCACGTAGGTCGAGAAGTCGTTGACGTTGATCTTGCCCACCTGCTCGCGGGTGTAGCCCATGTCGCCGGTCAAAGCGCCCAGCACGTCGCCCGCGCGGATCTTCTCCTTGCGCCCACCGATGATCTGGATGGTGGCCATGGGCGGCACCAGAGGGCCGCTGCCGGTGGGGACGAGGTCGGCCAGCGCGTGCCAGCGCGACTCGCGGCCCTGCAGCTGCTCGATCTTGCCCACACTGCCCATTTCGTCCAGGCTGGCCAGGTTGAGCGCCAGGCCCTCGGCGTCGCCCCGGCCGGTGCGGCCGATGCGGTGGATGTGGACTTCGGGGTCGGGTGTCACGTCCACGTTGATGACGGCGGCCAGGTTGGCGATGTCCAGCCCGCGCGCGGCCACGTCGGTGGCCACGAGCACGGAACAGCTGCGGTTGGCAAAGCGCACCAGCACCTGATCGCGCTCGCGCTGCTCCAGCTCGCCAAACAGGGCCAGCGCGCTGTAGCCCTGCGCCTGCAGCACGGCCACGAGGTCGCGGCACTGCTGCTTGGTGTTGCAAAAGGCAATCGACGATTCGGGCCGGAAGTGGCCCAGCAGCTGCGACACGGCGTGCAGGCGCTCGCTGTGCTTCACCTCGTACCAGCGCTGTTCGATCTTGGCCTCGGCATGCTGGGCCTGCACGGTGATCTGCTGCGGGCTCTTCATGAACTGCGCGCTGAGCTGGGCGATGCCGTCCGGGTAGGTGGCCGAGAACAGCAGGGTCTGGCGCTGCGCCGGACACTGGCGCGCCACGCGGGCGATGTCGTCGAAGAAGCCCATGTCCAGCATGCGGTCGGCCTCGTCGAGCACCAGGGTGTTCAGGGCGTCCAGGCGCAGGTTCTGCCGCTCCAGGTGGTCCATCACGCGGCCGGGCGTGCCCACCACGATGTGGGCGCCGTGCTCCAGGCTCTGGGCCTGGCCGCGCAGCGGCACGCCGCCGCACAGGGTGACGACCTTGGTGTTTTCCTCGGCGCGCGCCAGGCGGCGGATCTCGGCGGCCACCTGGTCGGCCAGCTCGCGCGTGGGGCACAGCACCAGGGCCTGCACGGCGAAGCGGCGGGGGTTGAGGTTGGCCAGCAGCGCCAGCGCGAACGCCGCCGTCTTGCCGCTGCCCGTGCTGGCCTGGGCGATCAGGTCCTTGCCCAGCAGGGCGTGCGGCAGGCTGGCCGCCTGAATGGGAGTCATTTGCACGTAGCCCAGCTGCCGCAGGTTGTCCAGCGTGGCGGGGCTGAGGGCCAGCGCACTGAAGTCCGTGCCGGTCGAGGGGTGTGCAGAAGTCATGGCCCGATTATCCGGCGTCAAAACCCGGGCAACTCCCTTGCGCAGGCGCCCGCCGTATCTGATATAACCAAACCATAAGTATGGGGAGCGGCATGCGAGATTCCATCACCACTGCCAATGCACCAGGCCAGGGCGGCGCCAACGACCCATTGCTGCGCCTGATTGCCGATTCGGTGCCCGCGCTGATGGCGTACTTCGATCTTCCCGCGCTGCGCTGCCGCTTTGCCAACCAGGGCTTCGCCGCCTACAACGGGCACACCACCGAATCCATCCTGGGCCTCACCGTGCAGGAGGCGATCGGTGACAAGGCCTGGCTGGATATCCAGCCCCATGTGGAGCATTCCACACGAGGCCAGCACGTCAAGTACACCCGCGAGCAGTCCTTGCCTAGCGGCGACAAGCGCATGATCGAGGTGAACCTGATCCCGCATTTCGACGACGCCGGGCAGCAGTTGGGCTCCTTCGTGCTGATCATCGACATCACCGAGCACTGGCGGGCCAAACGCACCGTGCGCCAAAGCGAAGAGCGCATGCGCAAGTTCACCGAGGCGACCCATGAAGCCATCGTCTTCCACCGCGATGGGGTCATCACCGACGGGAACGACGCGCTGACCCGCCTGCTGGGGTATGTGCCGCAGGAATTCATCGGGCAGTCGATCTTCAACTTCATTAGCCCCGAATGGCGCTCCATAGCATTCGAATACACGCGCAGCGGCCGCGAGGATCCGTATGAAGTGGTCATCTGCCACAAGGACGGCCGGGAGATTCCGGTAGAGGTGGTGGGCAAGACCATGCCCGGGCAGCATGCTGACTACCGCATCGTGGTGGTGCGCGACATCACCGCACGCAGGCAGGCGCAGGAGCGCGAGGCTTTCATCGCGCTGCACGACACGCTGACCCGGTTGCCCAACCGCAACTTCCTCATGGAGAAGCTGTCGCAGGTGCTGTCTCTGGCCCGTCGCCGCCATGGCCGCGCTGCGGTGCTGTTTGTGAACCTCGACCACTTCAAGACCGTGAACGACTCGCTGGGCCACGATGCAGGCGACGAGTTGCTGCGCCATGTGGCCGAGCGGCTCAACCAGGGCGTGCGCGATGCCGACGTGGTGGCGCGGCTGGGTGGCGATGAATTTGTGGTGGTGCTCACCGACGTGCAAGGTCCCGAAGACGCCACGCAGGTGGCCGACAAGCTGCTCGCCTTCATGCACGGCAGTTTCACGGTGGGCCAGCATGCGCTGACCATTCTGCCGTCCATCGGCATCAGTCTGTTTCCGGAGCACGGCACCACCGGGGATGCCCTGCTGCGCTGCGCCGACGCCGCCATGCACCATGCCAAGGAAAACGGGCGGGGCAGCCGCCAGCTCTACGAACCCGGCATGGCCGCCAGCGCGGTGGATGTGCTGCAGCACGAGCGGCTACTGCGCGAGGCCATCCTCTACAACGCCTTTGTGCTGCACTACCAGCCCCAGATGCACCTGAAAGACGGCGCACTGCGGGGCTTCGAGGCCCTGGTGCGCTGGCAGCACCCCGAGCGTGGGTTGGTGGGGCCCGACGAGTTCATCACCTTCTCGGAATCACGCGGCCTTATCGCGCCCATAGGCCGCTGGGTGCTGCGCGAGGCCTGCCGCCAGCTCAAGGCCTGGCAGGACCAGGGCCTGGCCCATGTGCCTGTGGCGATCAACCTGTCGGCGCTGGAGTTCCGCCAACGCGACCTGGTCGGAGAAGTGACCGCCGTGCTGCGCGACACCGGCCTGCGTCCGGAGTATCTGGAGATCGAGCTGACGGAGTCCGTGCTCATGCACCAAACCGGCCAGGTGCTGGACACGCTCAACGCGCTCAAGGCACTGGGCGTAGGCATCTCCGTCGATGACTTCGGCACGGGGTATTCATCCCTGGCCTACCTCAAACGCTACCCCATCGACAAGCTCAAGATCGACCGTTCCTTTGTGGTGGACACGCCGGGCAACGCCGACGATGTGGCCATCGTGACCGCCATCATCCAGATGGGCCGCAGCCTGCAGCTTCAAACCGTGGCCGAAGGCGTGGAAACCCCGGCGCAGGTGGAACTGCTGAGCGGTCTGGGCTGCGACATGATCCAGGGCCATGTGGTGGCGATGGCCATGGATGCACAAGGCACGGAGGCTTGGCTCCGCGCCCAACGCAGCTAGTCGCTGCAGCTACCGCAGTCGCCGCATACGCCCTTTCAGCGGCGCTGCAGCAACGGGATGGTGCCCAGCGCAAATACCGAATTGGGCACGCCCACCCGGGCCATCAGCGGGCGTGGCTTGGTGCTGAGCTTGAGCCGCTGGGCGGCCGCAGGGGCTACGTCTTCAACCACGCCACCGTTTTCAAGCTGGCGCGTGACCAGGTCTTGCAACGTCACGGACTGCAGGTAATCCATTACCCTGGCGTTGAAGGTGGACCACAGCTCGCCTGTCATCGATTTCACCTGCTCCGCCTGGGCGGGCCCCAGGTTCTGCAGTTCATCGGCCTTGAGGTTTTCCACAGCCAGGATGATGTCGGCCACGGAGATCTGCTCGGCACGCAGTGCCAACGTGTAACCGCCGCCAGGGCCACGTGTGCTGTCCACCAGGCCTGCGCGACGCAGAGCGCTGAACAGCTGCTCCAGGTACGACAGGGATGTGCCCTGGCGCGTGCTGATGGTTGACAGCGCAACCGGGCGAATTTTCTGACGCAGTGCAAGGTCGGTCATCGCCGACACGGCCAGTTGTCCTCGGGTGGTGATTCGCATGGGGCTACTCCTTGGGAAAGTGCCCCAATACCGGCAGGCAAGATGCCACGGCAGGGGCCACTGGGTCAATATAGAACGTTTGACACTTCGCGTATATTCGTTTTAATTGCCTCGATTCATCGAATTTTTCGAAGTATTGGATCCGCTATGAACTTCAAGCACCTGCGCTACTTCTGGACCGTTGCCAAAGCGGGCGGCGTGATGCGAGCGGGCGAGCAACTGCACACCACACCCCAGACGCTTTCGGGGCAGATCCGGAAGCTGGAGGAATGGCTGGGCCACGACCTGTTCCGCAAGCGCGGGCGCGGCCTGGAGCTGACCAACGAGGGACGCGTGGCCCTGGGCTATGCGGAGCAAATTTTTGCCCTTGGCGATGCGCTGGAAAAGTCCGTGCGCCTGTCACGAGGTCAGACCAGACCTTTGGAGTTCCGAGTAGGTATTGCGGACTCCATTGCCAAGTCCGTGGCCTACCACTTGCTGGAGCCCGCCCTGGGCATACCCCAACAGGTGCACATGATGTGCCAAGAGGGCAAGTTTCCCGAACTGATTGCCCAGCTGAGCTTGCACAAGCTGGACCTTGTGCTGGCCGACGAACCCGTCTCCCGAAAGATCGGCGTCAAGGTCTTCAACCACCCGCTGGGCACCAGCGGCATGAGTTTCTTCTGCACCCCTGCCCTGCGCGCGGAGTTGAAAGGCGACTTTCCGCACAGCCTGAACGGTGCACCCATGCTGATCCAGGGACCCATGTCTTCGGTGCGCCAACAGCTCGACCATTGGCTCAACAAGCATCAGTTGCAGCCACGCCTGGTTGGTGAGTTCGACGACAGTGCACTCATGAACGCCTTTGGCCGCAAAGGCCGCGGCGTGTTTACGTCACCCACAGTGCTGGACGAAGAAACCACGGCGCAGTTTGGCGTGGAAGTGATCGGGCGTTCGACCGAGCTGGTCGAAGAGTTCTTTGCGATATCCGTAGAACGCCGCCTCACCCACCCTTGCGTGGTGGCCATCACCAAGGCGGCCAAGGCGGAGCTGTTTGCCGCTCCAGCGGAGCGCACAAACAAAAACGCCCACTGAGAAGTGGGCGTTTTGCTGTTTTGATTGCGCGAGAACTTTGGGTTATGGGGCGACAAACCGTGCGAGTAGGTCGTTCAACAACGCGAAGTTCGACACACGGGGCTGCGTCACTTTCTCAGCAACGCTGATTAGGATTCCAGACGTGAAGAAAGCGAGCCAAAGGCTCGAGGCGGCACTAGCGGAAAGCATGGCAAGCCTCTTCCATTGACAACTTGTGGGGACCAAGCGATGGGGCAGCCAGCTCTGGGCTCGATTCTGATTCAGACCGGGCAGGCGATGTTTTAAGCCGTTTTCCAACTCAGAAGTCAGGGAAAAACACAGACATATGACTCCGCGTCATTCGCGTCGCCGGCGCCACGGTACCTTGGCCACGTGGGGTATTCGCATAGGGGACGCTTGCGACCAAGAATACCAACCGTGTCGGTGGTGACCTGGGCCTTAGGTGCCACGCCCTTTTCCACCCAGTTCTCCAAAGCGGTCAGTGAGTCCCATGTGGCGTTGAATACGGTACTGACCGCGTGGCCGTAGCCAGGAACTTCGTAGTAGCGGACAAAGGTGTCCACGCGGGCTGGACCCATCTGCGCCTGCAGGCGCTGGTAGTACTGCTCGGTGGCCCGGGCGCTCACCAGCACGTCCGATACGCCGTGCGCGAGCAGCAACTTCCCGCCCCGACCGGCAAATGCGTCGAGGTCCGTGCCCACGTCCAGCAACGTGCTGAACGCGCTGAGGCGGTAAGCCCACGGGCCTGGGTTCTCCGGGTCCAAGGTCAGCGAGTCAAATGCCGGGTCTCGTGTGACGCCCAGCTTGATCATCTGGTCGAGTTGCTTGGTGATTTAGGGCGCACCGGCAGGCACTGGCATGGCGGGCTGCTCGGTTCCCAGGTTTAGGAAGGTCTCGATGGGATGCACGGGCGACGAGCCTTCCGCCGCACCAAGCGACGCACCCCAGACGTTGTAGCCGGGATAGCTGGTGGAGCCGCTGGCGAGGAAGAAGTTGAATCGCGCATCGGTGTTCATGGTTGTAAGAGCAGCAATCTGCGCATCGGAAAGGCAGGCCTCCCCGGCATCGGTGCCGTCGGGGCACCGCAAGGGAGTCCCTGCAACGCGCGCTACGTTCGGATCGAAACGTGCGTTGCACTGCGTCTGGTTGCTGACTACGCCATCGGCCACACCGTCCAGCAGGTCGCAGGTCTCCAGCGCGGCACGGTGTAGCACTGCGCGCTTGCCGGGGCTGAGGTAGGCCCCCTTTTGCGAAAGCGCACGGCTCACGCGGTGCCCGCCCAGCATGGCGGACAGCTGGTTCCATGCGGGGTACCATGCGATGATTCCGTCCCAGTCATCCGGCCAGCGCTGCGCCAGCGATAGCGCTTCGCGTCCACCGGTGGACCCACCGGCAAAATAGGCCTTCTGCGGCTTTCCTTGTGCGTAGTGCCTGCCGATCAGAAAGAGCGCCGCATCGCGCGTCTTCTTGAGGGCATCCCCTCCGAAGTTGCGCACCGCTTCGTCATCCTGTAGAAACCGCCCATCCAGCGAGCCGGAAGCGTTGGCCTGATGGCCTGAATCGCTGGCAAACGTTGCATAGCCGCGCCCCAAGGGGGTGGGCTGGTCCGTCGGTCCCGCCGGAACATTTCCCGCCACGTTGGGAAGCGTACCGTTGAACCCCCCGCCACCGAACATCATCACCTTCCGATTCCATCGGTCGGGTAGCGCCATGCGAAAGGTAATCCCTGGAGACTGCGGGTTGACCGGCGCCAGCGTGCCCGTCACACGGCAGTATGCGGGCGTGGCGGAAGCATTCGATCCAGCGGCCGGAACGACTACTGCTTCGGTCACCTTACCGTTGCCGCACGGTAGGCCGATGGCGGTCGCTGGGATGGAAACCGTCAGCATGTCTGCGCACGCCAGCGGTTGTGCGTGTACCCGGTCAACAGGCGCCAGCAGAACTGCAACGCATCCGGTCGTGAACAATATTGTTTTCATAACATCGTCTCCTGGGTTGAGGATTCGCGAGCGGAACGGGCTTACAGGTCGTTGATGTAGAAGCGGTTCCAGGTGGGGCTGATGACAAGCTGGTTGATACAGACACTGGCGGGCAGCTCGGCCATGAAGCAGATAGCGCGACCCACATCGTCAGGCTGCAGCATGCGGGCTCGTTCTTCTACCGTCGGCGGAGTGGGCCGGGTGTCGAGAATGGGGGTGGCCACCTCGGCGGGGCAGAGGCTGCAGGCGCGAATGCCATACACGCCGTCTTCCATGTTGATGGTCTCGGTCATCGCGACCACGGCGTGCTTGCTGCCGTTGTAGGCCGGTCCGGTGAGCTTGGGATGATGGACACCGGCCCACGAAGAAACGTTGATCACCA
>DAIQRN010000098.1:0-8081 GCA_036786185.1 Acidovorax sp.
GGCGATGCGTTTGTGCTGGCCATGGGCTCGTTCAGCCCGCTGCTGGCGCAGCCGCTGGGCATTCGCCTGCCCATTTACCCGGCCAAGGGCTACTCGGTGACCATGCCGGTCAAGGACGCATCCAAGGCGCACCAGGTGAGCCTGACGGACGACGAGTTCAAGCTCGTGTTCTCGCGCTACACCAGCGAACAGGGGGACCGTTTGCGCATCGCGGGCACAGCGGAATTGAACGGCTACGACCGCCACCTCAACCAGACCCGCTGCGAGGCCATCGTGCGCCGTGTGGAACAGCTCTTCCCTGGCGCAGGGGACACCACGCAGGCCCAGTTCTGGTCCGGCCTGCGCCCGGCCACACCCAGCAACGTGCCGCTGATTGGCAAGACAATGCTCCCCAACCTGTTCCTCAACACCGGCCACGGCACGCTGGGCTGGACGCACGCCTGCGGCTCGGGCAAGGCGCTGGCCGACATCGTCAGCGGCCGGGTGCCCGAGGTGGACTTTGCGTTTCAGGGATTGAAAGGCCCGCAGCGCGGTGCAGCGCTGCTGCCGTCGCGCACCACCGCCTAGTGTTGCACGGCAAGGTGGCCTTCCGCCGGGTCAACCGGCGGGAAGGCTTCCATCTCACGCCACGGTCACTGTCACCGCGTGGTCGCGCCAGCTGGCGTTGTTGTAGCCACCCACGTTTTCCTCACGCTGCTCGGGCTGCACGTTGCCCGCCGAGTCGGTGGCGCGGCTCATCAGCACATGGGTGCCCGCCTCCAGACGCAGGGGCAGCGCAAACTGCCGCCATGCAAAGGGGCCCAGGTCCGGGCCGACGAGCTTGGCGGCCTGCCAGGTCTTGCCGCCGTCGGCGGACACGTCCACCCCCTTGATGGCGCGCGTGCCGCCAAAGGCCACGCCATGCACCAGCGCCGCGCCCGCCTTGAGCTGGCCCTTGTCGGGCAGCGGGCTGTTGATCCAGGACTTGACGCCCATTTCCCACACCGAGGGCTGGTCGGGGTTGGACTTGGTGCCGGGGGGCGTGATGCGATAGCCGTGCTGCATGATGCGCGCCTGCGACTGCGCGCTGCCAAACGCCACGCGCTTGACGTACTTGATGTTGTTCACGCCCTGGTAGCCCGGCACCACCAGTCGCAGCGGGCCACCATGCGCCAGGGGCAGGGGCTCGCCATTCATCTCCCAGGCCAGCAGCGCGTCGTCCAGCGCCTTCACGGGCACCGAGCGCTCCACCAGCACGGTGAGCGGGTCCACGCCCTCGGGCAGCTTCTCGCCGCCCGTACCGGTCAGGTAGGTCGCGCCATCGGCCAGGCCGCCCAGCGCCGCCACCACATTGCGCAGCGGCACGCCGCTCCAGACCACGCAGCCCGCGGCGCCCACGGACCATGGCGTGCCGCTGGGCTTGCTGGGGAAGAAGCCGCGCCCGTTGCCCGAGCACTGCAGCACGGTGGCCACGGTCTCCACGCCCAGGGTCTTGAGCTCGGCCAGCGTGAGGCTGCGCGGGTTCTTCACCCCTTCGATGGCCACGGTCCAGGCATCGCGGTCGGCCACGATGGCGGCATCCGGCGCAGGCAGGTTGTTGCGCACATACAGCTGGTTGGACGGCGTGATGACGCTGGTGCCAAACGCCGAGCGCCGGGTTTCCAGCGTGCCGGAGCTGTGCACGATCAGTGCGTCGCTGGACTTCCATGCCGCATAGCCAGGCAGCGGCTTGGCGGCAGCCTGTTGTGCGCGGGCACCTCCCGTCCATCCCGCCAGGCCCAGCGCACCCAGGGCAGCAGCACTTCCAGCCAACACGTGGCGACGCGGCAAAGTCATCGAATTTTTCACAGACATTCCTCCGAAAGTAGTGGACAGGAGCCAAAGCGGCGGACAAAACCAGAGCGCATTCTGTGCAACAGTCCCTCTGTATCGGCCGTATCATCAAGTTAACAAACGAAACAAATACAACATATAAGAAACATCCGCACGCATTTGCGCCAACGTGGGCATATTGCCCGCTTGCTGACAAGAAAGGAACCCACGATGAATGCACACGCACAATCCAAGGTCAGCCCGTGGGCACTGCTGCTATGCGGGCTGTGCATGGTGTCCGGTGCTGCGCAGGCCCAGCTCACAGCCATCGTGGCCGTGGAACCCACCGCGCGCAAAGCGGCCAACACCATCCTGCGCGCGGCGGTCGAGTCCGGTCTGTCCAAGGCAGCAGGCCAGACCGTGGTGCTGAGCACCAGCGACGATCTGGCCGACGTGATGCGCTCCACCCGCAGCGCGGGCTACGACATCTTCATCGGCCCCGCCCAGGTCGCCGCCTCGGCCCTGCAGCGCGGCTACGAGCTGGTGGGCTCCACCGACAAATCGGACAAATACCTACTGATCGGCCAGGCGCAGGTCGATACGGTGCCTGCCATGAAGGGCCGCAGGCTGTACCTGCCCCAGCAGGATTCGATGTACACCTATATGGCGCGCGGCATGCTCAATGAGGCGGGGCTGTCGTTCCAGGACCTGCGTACCGTGCAGCATGAGAAGTTTCCGCAGGCGGGCCTGACGGCACTGAGCCTGGGCACGACCGACGCTACCGTGGTGCGAGAGGAAGACTGGGCGGAATGGTCTGCCGCGCACCCCAACATCGCGCATGTGCTGGCCACCTCGCAACCCGTGCCCGCCGGGTTTTCGGTGGTGATCAAGAAGGACGTGCCCGCTGATGCGCGCAAGGGACTGGCCCAATGGTTTGGCGCGCCCTCGTCCGCCACCGGCCTGCCACCAGTCACCCAGCAGCCGACAGCCGCCGAATACCGCCGCGTGGCGGAGCTGGGCCTCTTCACCCCCACCAGCCTGCCCGGCGTCAACCGCGTCACCGCGCGCGAGGCCCAGACGCTGCAGGCGCAGGGCGCGACGCTGGTGGACACACGCACCGAGAAGGAGTTCAAGGCCAAGCGCATTCGCGGCGCCGTGCTCGCGGTCTATGTGGAGAAGAGCCTCAAGGATGTGGCCTTCAATCCGGCGCAGGATGACTTCAATGCGCTGGACAAGCTCACCAAGCTGGACAAGGCCGCGCCGGTGATCTTTGCCTGCAATGGCGCCGAATGCTGGAAGTCCTACAAAGCGGCCAAGGTAGCGGCCTCCAAGGGCTTCAAGTCGGTCTATTGGCTGCGCGGCGGCCTGCCTGAATGGGATGCCAGCGGCCTGCCCACCGAGGGCGGCTGAGGGTCGCTGAGCACGCCACGGGTCGGGGCCCAAAGCCCCTTTCGTACAATTGCTTGCTTGTCAACACCCAAGGGCGCAGCGGCGCCCTTTTTATGGAAATCGCAATACTGTTCGCCCTCATCTTTCTCAACGGCCTGTTTGCCATGTCGGAGATCGCTCTGGTCACGGCGCGCAAGGCCCGGCTGCAAAAGCTGATTGACGAGGGCGATAGCGGCGCCGCCGCCGCCGTGAAGCTGGGCGAAGACCCCACACGCTTTCTGTCCACCATCCAGATCGGCATCACGTCGATCGGCGTGCTCAACGGTATCGTGGGCGAGGCCGCGCTGGCCGCGCCGCTGGCCGCCTGGCTGCAGACGCTGGGGATGCCGCTGCAATACGCCAGCTACATGGCCACCGGCCTGGTGGTGGTGCTGATCACCTACTTCTCCATCGTCGTGGGCGAGCTGGTGCCCAAGCGCATCGGCCAGTCCTACCCCGAGACCTTTGCGCGCATCGTGGCCCGGCCCATCAACTTTCTGGCGCTGGCGACCAAGCCCTTCGTGCTGCTGCTGTCCGCGTCCACGCGCACGCTGCTGCGCCTGCTGGGCGTCAAGGAAACCAGCGGCAGCCCCGTGACCGAGGAGGAGATCCACGCCATGCTGGTGGAGGGCACCACCGCCGGCGTGATCGAGTCGCACGAGCACACCATGGTGCGCAACGTGTTCCGCCTGGACGACCGCCAGATCGGCTCGCTGATGGTGCCGCGCGGCGATGTGGTGTGCCTGGATATCGACGCGCCGTTTGAGGAGAACCTCCAGCGCATCGAGGACTCCGACCACGCGCGCTTTCCGGTGGTGCGCGGTGGCATGGACAACATCGTGGGCGTGATCAACGCGCGCCAGTGGCTCTCGCGCGCGCTGCGCGACAGCAGCCAGGGCCTGGACCAGCAGACGCTGCTGACCGCGCTGTACGTGCCCGAGACCATCACGGGCATGGAGCTGCTGGACAACTTCCGGCTGCAGGACGTGCACATGGCCTTCGTCATCGACGAATACGGCGAGGTGCAGGGCATCGTCACGCTGCAGGACCTGATCGAGGCCATCACCGGCGAGTTCCAGCCGCGCGACCCCGAAACATCGTGGGCGCTGCAGCGCGAAGACGGCAGCTGGCTGCTGGATGGCCACATCCCCGTGCCCGAGTTGAAAGACCGCCTGAACCTGGACACCGTGCCCGAGGAAGAGCGCGGCCGCTACCACACCCTGAGCGGCATGGTGATGCTGCTCACCGGCCGCCTGCCCAAGGTGACCGACACGGTGCAGTGGGAAGACTGGAAGCTGGAAGTGGTGGACATGGATGGCAAGACCATTGACAAGATCCTGGCCACGCGCTTGACGCAAGAGGAAGTCGCCGAGGAAAGCCCAGCGGACTGAGCTGCAGCCTTCTGGCTGCGACGGGATCGACGGCTTACTCGTCCGCCACAAACACCGTGAGCACGCCGGTGTAGCCATACAGGTGGCGGTGCGCTATTTCACCACCGGCAAAGAAACCCGCCAGCGGCACGTCGCCCAGAGCGCGGCGCACGATCTGCAGCTCGGCACTGGGACCGCCAAAGTGCGGGCCGCCCCGGCCTGAGCAGCTCACGTAGATCGCGCCGCACATGCGCTTTTCGCGCGGCGGCGCGCTGCTGTCCGGCTGGGCTGCCGCGCCGGAGGCCAGCTCCAGTTCCGCAGGCGCCAGCTCTTCACGGATCTCCGCGCAGATGCGCACCAGGTCGGCGCGCGCGGCGGCCACGTTGCGCTGGCAGAACGCCAGCTGCATGCCAGGCTCCACGTGGTCGGCCAGGGCCACGCCGCGGCGGGCGCCGTCCAGCCCCACGATGTGGCGCACGCGCGTGTCGGTGCCAAAGTGGCCCGTGCGGCGCTGCCCCTGGGGCTGCTCGCCCGCGTTTACCAGCCCGGCCAGCGTGGCGCGCACCTTGTGCAGGGCGGGCTGGGGGTCGCCGTCCAGCGACACCTCCAGCGTATCGAGCAGCACGTCCAGCGCGGGCTCGCCGTCGAGCGCCAGCACCACGTTCTCCTGCGCGGCGGTGATGGTGCGCAGCGCCCCCACCGGCTGGCAGCCCTGCGTGACGCGCGCCACCAGGGCCACATCGGCCCCAAAGGCCACGCCCGACAGGCCGCCGTCAAACACGCCCGTGGCCGCGCCCTGGCCTGCGATGTTGCCGTTGCCACCCACCGCAAACTGCACGCTGGCGCCGCGGCTGGCAGCCAGGCCGCCAAACAGGTAGCCCGTATCGGTGCGCGCCGCCATTTCCTGGACCAGCTCGGCCAGCTCGGGCGTGCGGCCATCGGCGTGGACCAGCGCCGTGTGCGCCGCAAAGCCGCCCGCCGCATGCAGCGGGCGCGTGGGCAGCGGCGCCACGCCTGAGAACACGCGGTACTGGTGGGCTGGCACGTCCAGCAACATGACCGACAGCGCGGGCTCGTCGAAGTATTCGGCGTTGTTGGCGGCCACGCCCACGCCCACGGTACCGCTCCAGTCGGTCACCTCGGGCAGCTCGCCGCTGAGGTAGTCCAGCAGCGCCTGCGCCTCGTCCGCGTAGTGGTCGGTGATGTAGAGCAGGCCCAGGCTGGGCGCTGCGGCATGGTCGGGCAGGGCCATCTGGGCGCGCAGCTGCGCCAGCACCAGCGCGGCGGCCATGCGCCACTGCGGGTGGGTGGCGTGACCGCTGGGAAAGCGTTTCATGCCGCCATCAGCCGGCCCGCTTGCGCGCGGGGGCTGCCGCCTTTTTCTTGGCTGCCGGTTTGCGGGCGGCGGCCTTCCTGGCCGGTGCGGGCTTGGCCGGGGTGGCCGCGGCGCGCTTGCCACTGCCCATGCCCATGCCCTTGGCCGCGAACTGGCTGGCCATGCCGGTGGCCGTCTTGAAGGCCTCCTTGGCCAGGCCCGTGGCCATGGTCTTGGTGGTGTCGATGGCCGTCTGCCGGGCCGCGTCCTTCATGGCGTTGGCGGCGATCTGCTGGAACTGGCCGGTGAGCGCGCCCCACCACTGCAGCGGGTCCACCACCGAGGGGGCCGGGGTGCTGGCGGCCTGGGTCTTCTTGCTGGCCTTGGCCTTGGTCTTGGATGCGGGCGCCTCGTCCTGCGCTGGCGGGGCCTCCTCCTCGGCCCGGCCCGTCACGCGGGCAGCGGCGCCGGCCACGGCTTCGGCTGCGCTGGTCACGGTGTCGGCGGCCTTGAGCTTGAAGGCGTTGGCCACGTCGCCCATGCTGAAGTTCATGCCCTTGAGCGTAGCCAGGGTCATCTTTTGCACCTCCAGCGCCTGGATGGTGGCGGCCAGGGCGCGGGAGTTCTGCTCCAGCCAGAACTGCACGGCTTTCAGCTCTTCAATGCGCTTTTCCAGCTCTTCCACGCTGATCGTGGGCGCCACCCAGTTGGAGAGGTTGGGCAACTGCGGAATGCTGCTGGATGCGCCCTTGGCCAGGTTCTGAAGAAAGTCGAAACCAGGGACGAGTTTGCCGAAGCCGAAGTTGGATGTGTCGCTCATGGCCGCTCCGCAAGAGGGAAGTCTGTGGTGGGTGCACAGCTTACCCCAATGCGTTGCGGCTGCGAAGGCGCGGCGCCTCAGTGCTTGTGCCCGTGCGAGTGCCCCTGCGCCGGGGCACCGCCGGGGGCGGCGGCGGCCACGGGCAGGCTCAGGTCCAAACGGCTCTCGGTGCCCTGGGCGTCCTGGAACACCAGGGTCAGCGGCACCGCGCTGCCCTTGGCCAGCGGCGCCTTCAGGTCCAGCAGCATGATGTGGTAGCTGCCGGGCTTGAGCTCCACCGTCTTGCCCGCGGGCAGGTCCAGCGCGGGCATGGCGCGCATCTTCATCACGTCGCCGTCCATCTTCATCTCGTGCACCTCGGCCACGCCAGCGGCGGGCGATTCGGCGCGCACCAGGCGAGCGCCGTCCTTGGCCGTGAGGCGCATGAAGGCGCCCGTGCCCTTTTGGCCCTGCACGCTGGCGCGGGCCCAGGCGCCTTCGACCTGGACGGCGGCGCTTTGCGCCCAGGCGGGGGCGCTGGCCAGGGCGGCGGCCAGGGTGGAGACGAGGGCAGTGGTGTGAAGCAGATTTTTCATGGATAGCTTTCGAGAAATATCGAGAGGAAACAGGAGGAAACGTTCAAAGTGCGGGAAGGACGCTGTCAGTGCGCGTGGGCCGCCGCGCCGCCCGTGGGCAGGATTTCCAGCGCGGCCGCCGGGGACTTCAGGTCCGAGAGCTTCTGGCCGGCCGTGGGCACCTCCACCCAATCGCGGCGGCCTTCGGCGCAGATCTGGCGCACGGGCCAATAGAAGGTGCCCGCCTGCTGCGGTGCCTGCGCGACGAGCACGAACTCGTCGTAGTGGCTGCTGGACAGCATGTCCTCGGGCGTTTTGGCCGTCCAGGTGATGCGCACCACGTCCTCGGTCACGCTGCGGCCGTGGCTGGTGGTGGGCTGGGCGAGCTTGTCGCGCTGCACGTCGAGCGTCCAGCCCGGCTTGGGCATGGGGCGCGCGCCGCGCATGCCGGCGGGAATATCCACCACGACCTGGCGCGTGGGCGAGGCGTCGCAGCCGTGGCCGACCTTGAAGCTGGCCTTGTAGCTGGCGCCCGCCGGGGCCACCTGGTATTCCAGCACCACATGGGCGGATGCGGGTACAAAAGCGGCTCCAGCGCAAACCCACAAAGCGCCAGCAGCTATATTTTTAAGAGTTTTCGACAACACGGAATCTGTCCTTTCCAACACGGGCACCAGGCCCGGATGTGGCGCGCGAGCGTCCCTGATAATTCAAACCAAAAAGGCTTGCAGCGCTTATCCAGCAAGCGCTAGCAGCTATCAAAAAAGCAGCAAATCAGGAAAAGGCAGGCGGCCCGCGCGGCG
>DAIQRN010000523.1:0-1830 GCA_036786185.1 Acidovorax sp.
TCAAACTGCCTGCAGCAAACACCAGCAGTCCCAGCACGATCACGCGCTTGCGCCCGAACCGGTCGGACGCCATGCCCAGCGGCAGCTGCAGCACGGCTTGCGTGAGCCCATAGGCACCCAGCGCCAGCCCCACCAGCGCCGGGTCATCGCCACCGGGGTACTTGCGCGCCTCCAGCACAAACACCGGCAGCACGAGGAACAGGCCCAGCATGCGTAGCGCAAAGATCAGCGCCAGGCTGATGCTGGAGCGGCGCTCCAGTGGGGTCATGGTGGTGGAAAGGGAGGACGGCACGGTGGAATGGGCGGGCGGGCAAAGCCGTCATTCTCTATCATGGCGGGTTGCCTTTCTTTCACGCCGATGCACGACACTGCCCCCACCCCCGACGGCCCTTATCTCGCCCAGGCCCTGCGCGAGCAGCGCATCAGCGTCCGTGGCGCGCGCACGCACAACCTCAAGAACATCGACCTGGACATCCCGCGCAACCAGCTCGTGGTGATCACGGGGCTGTCGGGCTCGGGCAAGTCCAGCCTGGCGTTCGACACGCTGTATGCCGAGGGGCAGCGGCGCTATGTGGAGAGCCTGTCGGCCTATGCGCGGCAGTTTCTGGGGCGGCTCGATAAGCCCGATGTGGACCTGATCGAGGGCCTGTCGCCCGCCATCAGCATCGAGCAGAAGGCCACCAGCCACAACCCGCGCTCCACCGTGGGCACGGTGACGGAGATTCACGACTACCTGCGCCTGCTGTACGCCCGCGCGGGCACGCCGTTCTGCCCCGACCACGGCCTGCCGCTGGCCGCGCAGACGGTGAGCCAGATGGTGGACGCCGTGCTGGCCTTGCCCGAGGACACGCGCCTGATGCTGCTGGCGCCCGTGGCGCGCGAGAAGAAGGGCGAGTTCACCGAACTCTTCACGCAGATGCAGGCGCTGGGCTACATCCGCTTTCGGGTGGACGGGCAGATTTACGAATACGAAAGCCTGCCCGCGCTGAAAAAGACCGAGAAGCACAGCATCGACGTGGTGATCGACCGCCTGAAGGTGCGGCCCGAGATGCAGCAGCGCCTGGCCGAAAGCATCGAGGCCGTGCTGCGCGTCGGCGGGCACGAGGGCAACGGCCGCGTGCTGGCGCTGGAGATGGACACGGGCGCGGAGCACCTGTTCAGCAGCAAGTTTGCCTGCCCCGTGTGCAGCTACGCGCTGCCCGAGCTGGAGCCGCGCCTGTTCTCGTTCAACTCGCCCATGGGCGCCTGCCCGGCCTGCGACGGCATTGGCCAGACCGATGTGTTCGATCCGGCGCGGGTGGTGGCCTTTCCGTCGCTCAGCCTGGCCAGCGGCGCCATCAAGGGCTGGGACCGGCGCAACGGCTACTACTTTGCGATGCTGGAGAGCCTGGCCGCGCACTACCAATTTGACGTGGAAGTGCCGTTTGAGAACCTGCCCGCCACGGTGCAGCAGGCCGTGCTGCACGGCTCGGGCGATGAGGAAATCGCCTTCAGCTATATCCTGGACAGCGGCGCGAACAAGGGCAAGGTGTACTCCAAGAAGCACCCCTTTGAGGGCATCCTGCCCAACATGGCGCGGCGCTACCGCGAGACGGATTCGACCGTGGTGCGCGAAGACCTGGCCCGCTACCGCAGCACTCAACCCTGCCCCGAGTGCGCGGGCGCGCGCCTGCGCCGCGAGGCGCGCCATGTGAAGGTGGGCGAAGGCGAACAGGCCCGCGCCATCTACGAAGTGAGCCATGCCACGCTGAGCGACGCGTACGCGTGGTTCCACACGCTGAAGCTCACCGGCGCCAAGGCCGAGATTGCCGACAAGGTGGTGCGCGAGAT
>DAIQRN010000099.1:0-8006 GCA_036786185.1 Acidovorax sp.
ACCACGCTGCACGCCTACGCGGCCGCGCTGCCGGACGTGATGTGCCTGTCGGCGCGCGACGCCGTACTGCCGGTGGTGCCCATGTTCCACGTCAATGCCTGGGGCATTCCGTACTCGGCGGCGCTCACGGGCTGCAAGCTGGTGTTCCCCGGCCCGGCCATGGACGGCAAATCGATCTACGAGCTGATCGAATCCGAAAAGGTGAGCTACGCAGCGGGCGTGCCCACCGTGTGGCAGATGATGCTGGGCCACATGAAGCCCGCGGGTCTGAAGTTCTCCACGCTCAAGCGCACGGTGATCGGTGGCTCGGCCTGCCCGCCCGCCATGATCCATGCCTTCCAGGAAGACTACGGCGTCGAGGTGTTGCATGCCTGGGGCATGACGGAGATGAGCCCGCTGGGCACGCTGTGCACGCTCAAGAACAAGCACCTGGCGATGTCGAAGGAGGAGCAGACCAAGATCCGCCTCAAGCAGGGCCGCGCCATCTATGGCGTGGACATGAAGATCGTGGGCAACGATGGCGCGGAGCTGCCCTGGGACGGCAAGACCTACGGCGACCTGTACGTGAAGGGCCCGTGGATCGTGCGGGAATACTTCAAGGGCGAGGGCGGCGACCCGCTGGTGGACGGCTGGTTCCCCACGGGCGACGTGGCCACCATCGACGCCGATGGCTTCATGCAGATCACCGACCGCAGCAAGGACGTGATCAAGTCCGGCGGCGAATGGATCAGCTCCATCGACATCGAGAACATCGCCATGGCGCACCCGGCGATTGCCATGGCGGCCTGTGTGGGCATGCCGCACCCGAAGTGGGACGAGCGCCCCATCGTGGCCGTGGTCAAGCGCCCCGGCGCGGAGGTCACGCGCGACGAACTGCTGGCCTTCTACGAAGGCAAGACGGCCAAGTGGCAGATCCCCGACGACGTGGTGTTTGTCGAGGCCATTCCGCTGGGCGCCACCGGCAAGATGCTCAAGACCAAACTGCGCGAGCAGCTCAAGGACTACAAGCTTCCCGGCCTCTAAATCAGGCATCAGGCACCGTGGTGGTGCTCGGGGGCGCATCACCACAGTCACGTGTGCGACGCTGGTAGGGGCAATCCCTGAGCATGGCTTTGTTGCAACGCGGTACGCTGCGTCGTGTCGATTCACAAGGAGACAAGACTATGAAGTTCGCTATTAAGGCTGTAGCAGCCTCGGTAATACTGGCAAGCGCTGGCGGGGCATTCGCTCAGAAGGGTGAAACCGTCAAGATCGCCTGGCTCGACCCGCTCTCCGGCCTGATGGCAGCCGTGGGAACGAACCAGCTCAAGAGCTTCCAGTTCCTCGCGGAAGAGTTCAACAAAAAGAACGCGGCGGGCGTCAAATTCGAGATCATCGGCATCGACAACAAGCTCAGCCCGCAAGAAACCACCAGCGCACTGCGCTCGGCCATGGATCAGGGCGCGCGCTATGTCGTGCAGGGCAATGGCTCCGGCCCCGCGCTGGCCATCATGGATGCGCTGGAAAAGCACAACGCGCGCAACCCCGGCAAAGAGGTGATGTACCTGAACTACGCCGCCGTGGACCCCGACCTCACCAACAGCAAGTGCAGCTACTGGCACTTCCGCCTGGACGCAGACACCTCCATGAAGATGGAAGCGCTGACCACGTACATGAAGGACGTGCCCGAGGTCAAGAAGGTCTATCTGATCAACCAGAACTACGCGCACGGCCACCAGGTGGCCAAGTACGCCAAGGAAATGTTGCAGCGCAAGCGCCCCGACGTGCAGATCGTGGGTGATGACCTTTCGCCCCTGGCCCAGGTGCGTGACTTCTCGCCCTATATCGCCAAGATCAAGCAGTCGGGTGCCGATACCGTGATCACCGGCAACTGGGGCTCCGACCTGGCGCTGCTGATCAAGGCGGCCAACGATGCCGGCCTGAACAACGTCAACTTCTACACCTACTACGGCGCCGTCACCGGCAGCCCCACCGCCATGGGCGCGGGCGCTGCAGGCCGTGTGTACATGGTGTCCTATGCCCACTCCAACATGGGTGGTGAGTACAGCAAGATCGTCGCGGACTACAAGAAGAAGCTCAACGACGACTTCTACACCGGCGCCGTCTATCACGCCTTCGCCATGCTCTCCGAAGGCTTTGTCAAGGCCAAGTCCACCGATCCGGTCAAGGTGGCGGCTGCAATCGAAGGCATGAAGTTCAAGAGCTACAACGGCGAGGTCGAGATGCGCAAGTCTGACCACCAGTTGCAGCAGGGCCTGTACATCTCGAAATGGGCCAAGACCGATGCCAAGCATCCTCTCGACGCAGAGAACACGGGTCACACCTTTGTCCCCGTGAAGTACTACGAGCCCTATGTGGCCAGCACGCCCACGTCGTGCCAGATGAAGCGCCCGTAAGTTTTTTTGCGACCGCTTCGAGGCCCGACCCACTCGGGCCTTTTTTTACCCCCTGCAGTGAAAAGTACCAATGAATCTCGAGTTTTTCGTGATCTCGCTGCTGAACGGCGTGAGCTACGGGCTCCTGCTGTTCATGCTCAGCTCGGGCCTCACGCTGATCTTCAGCATGATGGGCGTGCTCAACTTTGCGCACACCAGCTTCTACATGCTGGGCGCCTATTTCGCGTTCACCATTTCCGGGGTGGTGGGCTTTTGGCCGGCGCTGGTGCTGGCCCCTCTGGCCGTGTTTGCCCTTGGCGCCGCGTTTGAGCGCTATTGCCTGCGCCGCGTGCACAAGTTCGGCCATGTGCCGGAGCTGCTGGTCACCTTTGGCCTTTCGTACCTGATCCTGGAAGTGGTGCAGCTGGTGTGGGGCCGCTCCACCGTGCCCTACGGCCTGCCGGAGCAGCTGCAGGGGCCGCTGTTTACGCTCTACGGAACCCAGTTTCCCAAATCGCGCTCGTTCGTGATGCTGGTGGCGCTGCTCATGCTGGTGTCGGTGTGGCTGCTGCTCACGCGCACGCGCATCGGCCTGGTGATCCAGGCCGCGCTCAAGTACCCCCACATGGTGGAGGCGCTGGGCCACAACGTGCCGCGCGTGTTCATGCTGGTGTTCGGCGGCGGCGCCGCGCTGGCGGGCCTGGCGGGCGTGATCGGCGGCAACACCTACATCACCGAGCCCGCCATGGCGGCCTCGGTGGGCTCCATCATCTTCGTGGTGGTGGTGGTGGGCGGCATGGGCTCACTGGCGGGCGCGTTCTTGGCGTCGCTGCTCATCGGTCTGGTGCAGACCTTTGCCGTGGCGCTGGACTACTCCATGGTCCATCTGTTCCAGGCGGTCGGTGTAGCCGTGACGGAGCAGACCTTCGGCTATCCCTTGCTCAAGCTCACGATCTCCCAGGTGGCGCCCATCCTGCCCTACCTGTTCCTCGTGCTGATCCTGATCTTCCGCCCCAAGGGCCTGCTGGGCACGCGGGAGGACTGACGCCATGAATTCCCCTATGACGACTTCCGCTACCGGCGCTGCGCCGTACTACCGCTTCAAGCCCTGGAATGTGGGGCGCTTCTTGATCTGGACCTTGTTTGCGTTGATGCTCATCGTCGCGCCCATGCTGTTTACCAGCAGCCTGGCGTTGACCATGCTCTCGCAGATCGGCTATCTCATCATCATCTGCCTGTCCTACAACATGCTGCTGGGGCAGGGCGGCATGCTGAGCTTCGGCCACGCGGTCTATACCGGGCTGGGCTCCTTCATCGCGATCCATGCCATGAACATGGCGACCGAGGGCTCGGCGCGCATTCCGCTGGTGCTGATTCCGCTGGTCGGCGGGCTGGCCGGGGTCTTCTTCGCCATCATCCTGGGCTTTGTCACCACCAAGAAGTCGGGCACCACCTTTGCCATGATCACGCTGGGCATTGGCGAGCTGGTGGCTTCGATGGCGCTGATGTTCCCCGAGTTCTTCGGCGGCGAGGGCGGCATCACCACCGACCGGGTGTATGGCAAGCCCTTCCTGGGCATTAGCTTCGGCCCGGCCATTCAGGTGTACTACCTGATCGCGGCCTACTGCTTTGTCTGCACGGCCGCCATGTTTGCCTTCACGGGCACGCCGCTGGGCCGCATCCTGAACGCCGTGCGCGACAACCCCGAGCGCGTGGAGTTCATTGGCTACAACACCCAGCGTGTGCGCTACTTTGCCTTCATCATCGCGGGCTTCTTCGCGGGCATCGGCGGCGGGCTGGCCACCATCAACTTCGAGATCATCACGGGCGCCGACAGCCTGAGCGTGGTGCGCTCGGGGGGCTACCTGCTGTTCACCTTCCTGGGTGGGGCCACCTTCTTCTTCGGGCCCATCATCGGCGCGGTGCTGCTGGTGCTGGCCTCGGTGCTGCTGTCCGAGCTGTCCAAGGCCTGGCTGCTGTACCTGGGCCTGGTGTTCCTGTTCATGGTGATGTATGCCCCCGGCGGCATCGCCAGCCTGATCATGATGAACCTGCGCCTGGCCAAGTACGGCAAGCTGCGCCAGTTGTGGACCTCGTACCTCGCCCTGGCTGGCACGGCCCTGGTGGGGGTGCTGGGCGCGGCCTGCATGATCGAGATGACCTACCACCTGCAGCTCAATGCGGCGCTGGGGCCAGAGGTGACCTTTCTGGGTGCCACCCTCAACGCCAAGAGCCTGACCAGCTGGTTTGGGGCCATCTTCGTGATGCTGACGGGCTTTGGGCTCTTCGAGCTGTGCCGTCGCCAGTTCCTGCACCAGTGGGGCCGGATCCAGGAAGAAATAGAACATGAAATCAAGCGTGCGGAGGCGCTGTGACCATGGCCGCTGACAACGCAACCTACGCCCTGGAGCTGCGCGACCTGCGCAAGAGCTTCGGCAAGACCGAGATCATCCGCGGCGCCAACCTGGCCGTGGCGCCTGGCGAACGTGTGGCCATCATTGGCCCCAACGGCGCGGGCAAATCCACGCTGTTCAACCTGATCAGCGGGCGCTTTGCGCCCACCAGTGGTGACGTGATTTTGAACGGCCAGCGCATCAACGGCCTGCCGCCGTACGAGATCAATCGCCGGGGGCTGTCGCGCAGCTTTCAGATCACCAATATCTTCCCCAAGCTGTCGGTGTTCGAGAACCTGCGCTGCGGCGTGCTCTGGAGCATGGGCTACAAATACACCTTCCTGCGCTTCCTGTCGGGCCTGCACGATGCCAACGAGCGGGCCAAGCAGCTCATGGAGATGATCAAGCTCGACAAGAAGCGGGACACGCTGGCCATGAACCTCACCTACGCCGAGCAGCGCGCGCTGGAGATTGGCATCACCATTGCCGGTGGCGCCAACGTGATCCTGCTGGACGAGCCCACCGCCGGTATGAGCAAGACTGAGACCACACGCTTCATCCACCTCATCAAGGAGGTGACCGAGGGCCGCACGCTGCTCACGGTGGAGCACGACATGGGCGTGGTCTTCGGCCTGGCCGACAAGATCGCGGTGGTGGTGTATGGCGAGGTGATTGCCTTCGATACGCCCGAGAACGTGCGCGCCAACCAGCGCGTGCAAGAGGCCTACCTGGGCTCGGCCGTCGCGGACGCGCAGGGGGCGGGACACTGATATGTTGCATATTGAAAATCTCCACGCCTACTACGGCAAAAGCCATGTGCTGCACGGTGTCTCCTTCGACGTGCAGCCTGGCGAAATCGTGGCCCTGCTGGGCCGCAACGGTTCGGGCCGCTCCACCACCGCCAAGGCCATCATGGGCCTGGTGGACTGGGAGGGAACGCTCGAATGGAAGGGCCAGCCCCTCAACGGCAAGAAGGCCTACGAGATCGCCCACATGGGCCTGGGCTACGTGCCCGAGAGCCGCGACGTGTTCCCCAATCTCACGGTGCACCAGAACCTGCTGCTGGGCCAAAAGGGCAGTGGCAAAGGCAGTCGTTGGTCGTTTGACGACATGTACGCCATGTTCCCGCGCCTCAAGGAGCGCCAGCACACCGAGGCGGGCGTGATGTCCGGCGGCGAGCAGCAGATGCTCACGCTGTGCCGCACGCTGATGGGCGACCCGGACCTCATCATCATCGACGAGCCCACCGAAGGCCTGGCGCCCAAGATCGTCGAGTTGGTGGGCGAATACCTGCAGACCATCAAGGCGCGCGGCGTCTCGGTGCTGCTCATCGAGCAAAAGCTCACCATCGCCATGAAGATCTCCGACCGCGCGCTTGTGATGGGCCACGGCTCCATCGTCTTCCAGGGCACGCCCGACAGCCTGCGCGCCGACAACTACATCCGCAAGGAATGGTTGGAAGTCTAGGGTTTTTGAACGTGAACGCGTTTTAAGGCCAAATTGGCCTCCAGCACTTATCCATCAAGCGCTGGCAGCTATTGTTTCAGGAGTAATGAACGCGAGGGCTTGTCCCGCCAGAGACAACGGCCAATGGCTGTTCCTTCTCGTTTTGCCTGAATAAAAGTACGATCGTTCTTTTCTTCCATCCATCCGAGAGCAACGAGGAACAACAGCATGACGGCTGAATACAAAGTCCACGGCGACGTGGCCGCGATTACGCTCAACAACCCGCCGGTCAATGGCCTGGGTCTTGCCACGCGCCAGGGCATCGTGGACGGCCTCGCCCGCGCCAATGCCGATGCCGCCGTCAAGGCCATCGTCATCACCGGCGCCGGTGGCGCCTTCTCGGGCGGTGCGGACATCAAGGAGTTCGGCACCGACAAGTCGCTGCAAGAGCCCAACCTGCTGTCGGTCATCCTGGCCGTCGAGAACTCGGCCAAGCCCGTCGTGGCGGCCCTGCACACCGTCGCCATGGGCGGCGGGCTGGAACTGGCCCTGGGCTGCCACTACCGCATCGCGGCGCCTGGCTGCTCGATTGCGCTGCCTGAAGTGAAGCTGGGCCTGATCCCCGGCGCGGGCGGCACGCAGCGCCTGCCGCGCGTGGTGGGCGTGGAAGCGGCCCTGAACATGATCGTGAGCGGCGAGCCCGTCAAGAGCGAACTGATCGCCGGCGTGCCCGGCCAGAAGCTGTTCGACAAACTGGCCGCCTCGCCCGAATCGCTGGCCGCCGAGGCCCTGGCCTTCGCGCAAAGCGTGGCCGCTGCCCGTCCGCTGCCCCTGGTGCGCAACCTGCCCTGCAAGCACCCCGAGGGCGATGCGTACTTTCAGTTTGCGCGCAACATGGTCAAGGGCATGGCCAAGAACTTCCCCGCGCCCGCCAAGTGCGTGGACGCCGTGGAAGCCGCCACCAAGAAGAAGTTCGCCGACGGCATGCTGTTTGAGCGCGAGATCTTCATCAACCTGATGTGGACGCCCGAGTCGCGCGCCCTGCGCCACCTGTTCATGGCCGAGCGCGCCGCCTCCAAGATCCCCGACGTGCCTTCGGACACCCCCAAGCGTGACATCAAGCTGGTGGGCGTGATTGGCGCCGGCACCATGGGCGGCGGCATTTCCATGAACTTCCTGAACGCGGGCATCCCCGTCAAGATTCTGGAAATGAAGCAGGAAGCCCTGGACCGTGGCGTGGCCACGATCAAGAAGAACTACGAGGCCCAGGTCAAGAAGGGCAAGCTCAAGGAAGACAAGTACGCGCAGCGCATGGCCCTGCTGAGCACCACGCTGAGCTACGACGACCTCAAGGACTGCGACCTGATCATCGAGGCCGTGTTCGAGGAAATGGGCGTGAAGGAAGCCGTGTTCAAGCAGCTGGACGCCGTGGCCAAGCCCGGCGCCATCCTGGCCTCCAACACCTCCACGCTGGATGTGGACCAGATCGCCAACTTCACCAAGCGCCCGCAGGACGTGGTGGGCATGCACTTCTTCAGCCCCGCCAACGTGATGAAGCTGCTGGAAGTGGTGCGCGGCAAGGCCACCGCCAAGGACGTGTTGGCCACCGTGATGGCCGTGGCCAAGAAGATCAAGAAGACCGCCGTGGTCTCGGGCGTGTGCGACGGCTTCATCGGCAACCGCATGATCGAGCGCTACAGCCAGCAGGCGGGCTTTTTGCTGGACGAGGGCTGCACACCCCAGCAGGTGGACAAGGCCATCGAGAAGTTCGGCTTTGCCATGGGCCCCTTCC
>DAIQRN010000524.1:0-1820 GCA_036786185.1 Acidovorax sp.
CGTGAAGGGCGCGCCGCAGAACACCGTGATCGGCGGCGCCTCGCTGTGGGTCATGGCCGGCAAGAAGCCCACCGAGTACAAGGGCGTGGCCAAGTTCTTCGAGTTCCTGTCCGATACCCGGGTGCAGGCCGCCAGCCACCAGCGCACCGGCTACCTGCCCATCACCATGGGCGCCTACGATCTGACCGACAAATCGGGCTTCTACGCCAAACACCCCGGCACCGACACCGCCGTGAACCAGATGGTGCGCAAGGTGACCGACAACTCGCGCGGCATCCGTCTGGGCAACTATGTGCAGATCCGCACCATCGAGGACGAAGAGCTGGAACAGGTATGGGCGGGCAAGAAGTCGGCCAAGGAAGCCCTGGACGCCATCGTGACCCGTGGCAACGAGCTGCTGGCCCGCTTCGAGCGTTCATACAAGAAGTGAAGTCCACCGGCACCCTCCCCGGCCTTGTGTGACCCCATCGGCGTTCCCATGAGCGCCCTTGCCTTCGGCAGCCCCTGCATGGCAGGGGCTGCTGTTTGTTTTCCCGGCGGCGCAGCACTGCACCGGCGGTTTTCTGGTTTGTGAACGTCATGGAAAAACGCGTCCTTTTCCGCTCGGCGTGGCTGCCCTGGGTGCTGATTGCCCCACAGTTGCTCATCATCGGCATCTTCTTTTTCCTGCCCGCCGGTCAGGCCATCCTGCAGTCGTTCCAGATGGAGGACGCATTCGGCATGAGCACCGAATGGGTGGGGCTGGACAATTTCAGGCAGATTTTCAACGACCCGTCCTATCTGGGCTCGTTCCAGCGCACGGCGCTGTTTTCAGTGCTGGTGGCGGCCATCGGCATCGTGGTGTCGCTGGCATTGGCCATTTTTGCCGACCGCATCGTGCGCTTTGCGCTGTTCTACAAAACACTGCTGATCGTGCCCTACGCGGTGGCGCCGGTGATTGCGGGCGTGCTGTGGGTGTTTCTGTTTTCACCCTCGATCGGCGTGGCGACCTATTACCTGGGGCAACTGGGTTACGGCTGGAACCACATGATGAATGAAGACCAGGCCATGGCGCTGATCGTCGTCGCTTCGGTGTGGAAGCAGATTTCGTACAACTTTTTGTTCTTTCTGGCGGGTCTGCAGTCCATTCCCAAAGCGCTGATCGAGGCCGCGTCCATTGACGGCGCGGGCGCCTGGCGGCGCTTCTGGCACATCCAGCTGCCGCTGCTGTCGCCCACCACCTTCTTTCTGCTGGTGATCAACATCGTGTATGCCTTCTTCGACACCTTCGGCATCATCGACGCGGCCACGCAGGGCGGGCCAGGCCAATCCACCTCCATCCTGGTGTACAAGGTGTACCAGGACGGATTCAAGGCGCTGGACCTGGGCGGCTCGGCGGCGCAGTCGGTGGTCCTGATGCTCATCGTCATTGCCCTGACCGTGGTGCAGTTCCGTTATGTCGAGAAGAAGGTTCAATACTGATGCGCACGCCCGTCACCTGCATGGAGCCTCATCATGATTGACCGCAATCCCTGGCTCGACTTTGTTTCGCACGCCGTGCTGCTGCTGGGCGTTGCCATCGTCGCCTTTCCGCTGTATCTGGCGCTGGTGGCCTCCACGCACACGGCGGATGCCATCGTGCAGTCGCCCATGCCGCTGCTGCCGGGCGTGCACCTATGGGACAACTACCAGGCCGCGCTGTTCGGCTCGGGCAAGCTGGGCTCCAACACCAACGTGGTGCACATGATGGGGGTGAGCTTCGTCGTGGCCATGGTCATCACGGTGGGCAAGATCGCCATCTCGCTGCTGTCGGCGTTTGCCATCGTGTACTTCCGCTTTCC
>DAIQRN010000100.1:0-7973 GCA_036786185.1 Acidovorax sp.
ACGATGCCGCGCCCGGCGGTCATCCAGTTGATGGCGCCGGGCTCGATCTGCTGCAGCGAGCCCAGGCTGTCGCGGTGCAGGATGGCGCCTTCAAACAGGTAGGTCACGGTGGCCAGGCCAATGTGCGGGTGCGGACGCACGTCGTGGTGGTCCTCTGGGCGCACGGTCACGGGGCCGAAATGGTCAAAGAACAGAAACGGCCCCACCGCCTTGCGCTGCAGCGCAGGCAGCAGCCGCCGCACGGTGAAGCCACCACCCAGGTCCTTGGCATGGCCCTGGAGCTGCAGGATGGACGGCGCACTCATGCCAGCCGCTCCACCGAGGTGCTGATCTCGGTCGTGACGGTGGTCATGAGCTTGTGCACCGGGCATTTCTGGGCCACGGTCTGCAGTTCGGCCATATGTGCGTCGGTCAGGTCGCCGCTGATTTGCAGGCGCGTGGCCAGGCGGTAGGTGCCGCTGCGCTCGGCGGTGGCGTCACGCTCGACCACGGTCTGAACGTCCTGCACGGGCAGGCCCTTGCGCTGCGCGTACCACAGCACGGTCAGCGCCTTGCACGCACCCAGGGCCGCGTCGTACAGGTCATGGGGGTTGGGGCCGCTGTCCGTGCCGCCCTCGGGCACGCTGCCATCCACCACCAGCTGGTGGCCACGGATGCGCAGCGTCTGCGCCATGGGCGTGCCGGGCACGCGCTGCAGTTCAATGGTCATGGGGATGTCTCCTGTGAGGTTTGCAAACGGATGCCGCAGGGCGCTGTGGCGTCCAAGGCTGCCTTCAGCGCGCCCAGCGCTCGGCGGCGGCGGCCACGCGCTGGCCAAACTGGTAGCCGGTGTCCAGGTCGCCCGCGAACATTTCGGCGGCGGAGGCGTCGGACGGCGACTGCGCCATGGCGCCGCTGTACGCGCCGATCCAGTTCAGGTCGTTGCGCGTGGAGGCCTTGGCGTTGGCGGGCAGCATGCCGTTGCCCACCCACAGGCCGCCATGCTGCATGGCCAGGTGAAACAGGTAGTCCAGCGTGACCTGCTTGTCGCCATTGGTGCCCGCGCTGTTGGTAAAGCCCGCAAAGAGCTTGTCCTTCCAGGCCCGGGCGAACCAGGGCTTGGACGATGCGTCGGCGAACTTCTTGAACTGCCAGCTGGGCCCCGCCATGTACGTAGGCGCGCCCAGAATGATGGCACTGGCCCCCGCCAGCGTCTCCCAGCCGCCCTCGGGCAGGTTGCCGTCGGCATCAATGGCGATGAGCTGAGCGCCCGCCCCCTGCGCCACAGCCTGTGCCAGGCGCTGGGTGTGGCCGTAGCCGGAGTGATAGACAACGGCAATCTGTGCCATGCGCATCCTTGAGTCAAAAGGCAGAGCTTAAGGCAACGCTGAACAAGTCCTTCGCGTGCCGCGCGCCCCTGCTTTGGGCAGTCTGCAGCGTGTTGCAAATGCTCGCAATAGCTGCGGCTATTGCTGCGCTTTGCGCCTTGCAGCCTATCCCAAATCAGGGTACGCGCCATCGCGATGACTTATTCAGCGTCGCCTTAGCGCGCGCCCCGGCGCGCATCCAGGCTCCAGCCACCGGCGCCAAAGGCCGCCAGGGCCAGCAGGCCGCCGGTCACGCCCACGTTCTTGAAGAACATGAGCTGCTGCATCATTTGCTTGTCGGCTGGCAGACTCCAATAGGCATGAAAGAAGAAACTGGCCACCAGCGTGAAGAAGGCCAGCGCCAGGGCCGCGAAGCGCGTGCCAAAGCCAAAGATCAGTGCCAGGCTGCCCAGCACCTCCACGGCCGCCGCCACCGCAGCGGCTACGGTCGGCATGGGCAGGCCGACGGAGCTGATGTAGCCCACCGTACCGGCAAACCCGGTGATCTTGCCCAGGCCCGCAGGCAGGAACAGAGCAGCCAACAGCAGACGCGACGCCAGGGCCAAGGGGTTTTGCAAAGATGTGAACATGGTGAAGAACTCCTCAGTGAACGTGGTTGAGAAACAAGCGATCAGGCGGCCAGGTCAAACACCAGCACCTCGGCGTCGTGGCCATCGGTCAACGACAAGGTGGTTTCCTTTTCCATCAGCAGCGCATCGCCGCCCGACAAGGGCACACCGTTGGCCTGCAGCGCGCCGCGCACCAGGTGGACATAGGTCTTGCGCGCCGGGTTCAGGGGCAGCGCCACAGACTCGGCGCCGTCAAGCAGGCCCGCATACACCGACGCATCGGCGTGGAGGGTGACCGAGCCCTGCGCGCCATCGGGTGAAGCCACCAGGCGCAGCGCGCCGCGCTTTTCGGCATCGGCAAAGGTTTTTTGCTCGTAGCTGGGCGGGATGCCGCGTACATTGGGCTCGATCCAGATCTGCAGGAAATGCGTGGTCTGGCCCGCAGCGTGGTTGAACTCGCTGTGCTGCACGCCGTTGCCCGCGCTCATGCGCTGCACGTCCCCGGGCGGAATGCCCAAAATGTTGCCCATGCTGTCCTTGTGGGCCAACTCGCCTGACAGCACGTAGCTGATGATCTCCATGTCCCGGTGGCCATGCGTGCCAAAGCCCGTGCCGGGGGCAATGCGGTCTTCATTGATCACGCGCAGGTTGCCAAAGCCCATGTGCGCGGGGTCGTGGTAGCCCGCGAACGAAAAACTGTGGAAGGAATTGAGCCAGCCATGGTCGGCGTGGCCCCGGTCCTGCGATTTGCGAACAGTCAGCATGGTGTGCTCCTTTCAGCCTCACTTCAACGTCACGCCGCAACTGTAGGAGCCCGCCCGGCAGCGCGGGGGCTGCCGAATTGACGGCAATATTCAAATAAATTGAACTAACATGGCGCGACCATGCAAAACGCACGCGATGCCCTGACCCCCGACACCCTGGCCATGCTGCAGAAGATTAGCGACACCGGCAGCTTTGCCGCCGCCGCCCGGCAGCTGGGCCTGGTGCCCAGCGCCCTCACCTACCGCGTGCGCCAGATCGAGGAAGCGCTCGACGTGCTGCTGTTCGACCGCAGCGCACGCCAGGCCCGGCCCACCGAGGCCGGGGCCGAGCTGCTGCGCGAAGGCGCGCGGCTGCTGGAAGACATCGACGCCGTGGCCCACCGCGTGCGCCGGGTGGCCACGGGGTGGGAGCCGCAGCTCACCCTCTCGGTCGACGGCATCATCGCGCCGCACACCGTGCTGGAGCTGGTGGATGCGTTCTATGCCCTGGGCGCACCCACGCGGCTCAAGGTGCGCGACGGCATCATGACCGGCACGCTGCAGGCGCTGACCTCGGGCCAGGCCGACCTGGCCATCGGCGTGACCATCACTGGCGCCAACGTCACCAACATCGCGGGCCTGCAGCAGGCACTGCTGGGTGACGTGCGGTTCATCTATGTCGTGGCGCCACACCACCCGCTGGCCACGGCGCCGGAGCCCATCACCGACGCCACCTTGCAGGGACACCGCGCCGTGGCCGTGGCCGACTCGGCCACGCGCGGCGGCGCCACCCTGGGCCTGCTGGGCGGACAGGACGTGCTGACGGTGGACACCCTGCAGGCCAAGCTGCGCGTGCAGCTGCGCGGCCTGGGCGGCGGCTTCGTGCCCGAGCCCATGGCGCGCCCCTACCTGGAGGCGGGCCACCTGGTCACCCGGCGCGTGGCCCGGCCCGAGCGCAACGTGCCCGTGCACTACGCCTGGGGCGGCCCCGGCTTCTCTGCGCCGGGGCGCGCGCTGCAGTGGTGGCTGGGCCAGCTGCAAAGCCCCGCCACCCGCCGTGCTCTGCTGGAAAACCACCATCATTTCTGACGCCAACCCCTGCCGGGCCACCTGCGGCGCGTGTAGAGTGGTTGCCGTGGCATCTGCGCTGCCACCCCCTCTCTGCCGCCCGTCACCGAAAGGCCTTTCATGAGCAAACCTGTTTCACGCCCCGCCAAACGGCCCCGACGCACCAGCGCCTCAGCCCCCACGGCGCCCGCCCCTGCGGCCCATGCCCAAACCGCCGGCGCGCAGCGCCACTTTGCAGTCATTGGTGCGGGCATGGCGGGCATTGCCTGCGCGCGCACCCTGGTGCAGGCCGGGCACCGCGTGACGGTGTTTGAAAAATCTTCCCAGGCGGGCGGCCGCACCGCCACCATCGACAGCCCCTACGGCAACTTCGACGCGGGCGCCCAGTATTTCACCGTGCGTGACCCGCGCTTTGCCCGCGCCATCGACACGGTGCCCGGCGTCTGCAAGCGCTGGAGCGCCAATTCCGTGCGCGTGCTCGACGCCGCAGGCCGCGTGGCCGCTGCGGGCCTGCCGCACCGCGAGGCGCATTGGGTGGCCAGCCCCGGCATGCAGTCGCTGGTGGCCGCCTGGGCCGAGCCGCTGGCACTAGCGGGCCAGCTCATCACCGGCACGCGCGTGGCGCGCATCGAGCGCGACGCCGTCAACCCCAGCGGCTGGCAGCTGCGCACCGAAGGCGCGGGCGGCGCCCGGCAGGTCTATGCGGGCTTTGACGCCGTGCTGCTGGCCCAGCCTGCCGTGCCCGCGCAGGCCCTGCTGGCCAGCTCGGCCGTGGACACGGCGCTGTCCGAATCCCTGGCCACCGTGGCCATCGCCCCCTGCTGGACGCTGATGCTGGCCTACCCCCAGGCCGTTCGCCCCGGCCTCACCACGCTGGGCCCGCAGTGGAACGCGGCGCGCAGCACCCACCACCGCATCGCCTGGCTGGCGCGCGAATCGTCCAAGCCCGGCCGCAACCTGGTCGAGCGCTGGACGGTGCAGGCCAGCCCCGCCTGGTCGGCCGAGCACCTGGAAGACGACGAGGCCCGCGTGCAGGCCAAGCTACTCAAGGCCTTTGCCGAAGTCACCGGCATCCGCGCCCAGCCCGCGTTTGCCGACACGCGCCGCTGGCGCTACGCGCAGACCACGCACCCCCTGGGCAAGAGCCACCTGTGGGACGCTGCCCTGGGGCTGGGCGCCTGCGGCGACTGGTGCCTGGGGCACCGGGTGGAGGACGCCTTCGTCTCGGGCCTGGAGCTGGCGTTGGCCGTGGCATGAGCCTGCCCAGCGCGGCAGGTTACGTCGGCCGTTTTGCCCCATCACCCACCGGCCCGCTGCACGCGGGATCGCTGGTGGCGGCGCTGGCCAGTTGGCTGGATGCGCGCGCCCAGGGCGGGCAGTGGCTGGTGCGCATCGAAGACGTGGACACACCCCGCTGCGTGCCCGGCGCCGATGCCTTCATCCTGCAACAGCTGGCCACCTGCGGCCTGGTGCCCGACACGCCGCCCGTGTGGCAGTCCGCGCGCGGCGCGCTGTACCAGCAGGCGCTCAGCCAGCTCACCACCCAGGGCCACGCCTACCCCTGCGCCTGCTCGCGCAAGGACATCGAGCAGGCCCAGGCAGCCCTGGGCCATGCCCGCGAGCGGCATGCCGCGCTGCCCTACCCCGGCACCTGCCGCCAGGGGCTGCATGGCAGGGGGGGACGGTCATGGCGCTTCAACACCACGGACTTCAAGCCAAATTGGCCTCCATCGCTTACCAGTCAAGCGTTATCAGCTACTTTTTCAATAGCAGACAACGCCCTGCACTGGCATGACCGCCGTCTGGGAGCGCAGCAGCAGGACGTGGCCCAGGCCGTGGGTGACTTCGTGCTGCGCCGGGCCGACGGCCTGTGGGCCTACCAGCTGGCCGTGGTGGTGGACGACGCCGCGCAGGGCATCACCCACATCGTGCGCGGCGAAGACCTGGCCGACAACACGCCGCGCCAGATCCTGCTGCAGCGCGCCCTGGGCGTGCCCACGCCCCGCTACCTGCACACGCCCCTGGTCTGCGGCGCCAACGGCGAAAAGCTGTCCAAGCAAAACGGCGCGCAGGCACTGGACCTGGCCCACCCCCGCGACGCCCTGGCCCGGGCGGCGCAGGCCCTGGGACTGGCGCCACCCGCACCTACGGATTCCGTCGCCCAGGCCCTGCACGGATGGGTTGCGGCGTGGCAACGAATCTACAATGACGCACCGTGACCGAACCAACTCTAGCCCCCGCACAGCCCGGCAGCGCACCCGCCGGCGTCAGCCACCCCAAGACCATCAAGAGCTTCGTGCGCCGCGCAGGCCGCACCACCACCGGCCAGGCCAAGGCCTTTGAAGACTTCGGGCCGCGCTATGTGCTGCCCTACGCGCCCGCCCCGCTGGACGCCCCCGCCGCCTTTGGCCGCACCGCGCCGCTGGTGCTGGAGATCGGCTTTGGCATGGGCGAGGCCACGGCCCACATCGCCCGCGTGCGGCCCGATGACAACTTTCTGTGCTGCGAAGTGCACGAGCCCGGCGTGGGCGCGCTGCTCAAGCGCATTGGCGAGCAGGGCCTGACCAACATCCGCATCCTGCAACACGACGCCGTGGAGGTCATCGACCACATGCTGCCCGAGGGCAGCCTGGACGGCGTGCACATCTTCTTTCCGGACCCCTGGCACAAGAAGAAGCACAACAAGCGCCGCCTGATCCAGCCGCCGCTGGTGGCCAAGCTGGCGGCCCGCCTCAAGCCCGGCGGCTACCTGCACTGCGCGACCGACTGGGAGCCCTATGCCCAGCAGATGCTGCAGGTGCTGAGCGCAGAGCCCCGCCTGCAGAACACCGCCGAGGCCTTTGCGCCCCAGCCCGACTACCGCCCGCTCACCAAGTTCGAGAACCGCGGGCTGCGCCTGGGGCATGGCGTGTGGGATGTTGTTTTTACAAAACTGCGTTGACAACGTGCAGTCTCCAGTCCGACGTACACCCTCGATGAAACCCATTCTCCAAAATCTGGTCGAGATGACCGGTCACCGCGACCATCTGCGGCTGGAAGTGTCGGTACTGTCCACGCTGCAGAAGCTCAGCGGCATCATCGAAGTGCGGGCGCTGGAGCTGTTCACGCACGAAGGCACCGCCTGCGTGCGGCCGCGCACCTGGGTGGAGGACGGCAACCTGGTCTCCACCGACTCCGACGCCGCCACCGACCCCCGGCGCGAAAGCCTGGACCTGTATCCGGCCTTGCGCGAATGCGTGGTCAGCCACGACCACAGCGCCCTGGCGTCACCGCGCAAGGGCTGCCATGTGCTGTGGCTGCCGGTATGGATGCACGACAAGGTCAGCACCTGCCTGGAGGTGACCCAGAACCGCCCCTTCTCGGCGCACAAGCTGGAAGTGATCAAGGGCGTGTTCCAGGTCTATCAAAACTACCAAAGCCTGCTGGACTACAGCGAGCGCGACGCGCTCACGGGCCTGTTCAACCGCAAGACCTTTGACGAGCAGTTCTCGCGCCACGCCAACGCCGTGGCCAGCAGCAACACGGTCGCGCTCCACGAGCCCGAGGACAGCGCCGTGCCTGGCGAGCCCCTGCAGCAGTGGCTGGCCGTGGTGGACGTGGACCACTTCAAGCTGGTCAACGACCGCTTTGGCCACCTGTATGGCGATGAGGTGCTGATCCTGATCGCCAACATCCTGCGCAGCTCGTTCCGCAGCCACGACCGCATCTTCCGCTTTGGCGGCGAGGAGTTCGTGGTGCTGCTGCGTTCCACCACGCTAAGCATGGCGCACAAGGTGTTCAACCGCTTTCGCCTGGCGGTGCAGGAATACAACTTTCCACAGGTGGGCCGCGTTACGGTGAGCCTGGGCTTTGTCAGCACGGCCAAGGGCTCGCCAGTGGAAATCCTGGGCCAGGCCGATCAGGCGCTCTACTACGCCAAGGAGCATGGCCGCAACCAAGTCTGCTTCTACGACGACCTGGTAGCCAGCGGCCAACTGGCCACCAAGATGATGGCCAATGACGACGTTGAACTGTTTTAAGCTTCCAAAAAGATAGCTTCCAGCGCTTGCCCGACAAGCGCTGGAGCCTTATTTGGCTTAAATTTTCTCAGCCACCCAGCCCGTCACGGACGCCAGCGCTGCAGGCAGCTTGGCCGCATCGGTGCCACCGGCCATGGCCATGTCGGGCTTGCCGCCGCCCTTGCCGCCCACTTGCTGGGCCACAAAGTTGACCAGTTCACCGGCCTTGAGCTTGCCCACGCTGTCGGC
>DAIQRN010000101.1:0-7969 GCA_036786185.1 Acidovorax sp.
GCGCACGATGACTGCAATGGTGCCCAGAGCGCCGCCCAGGGCCAGCGCGCCCACGTCGCCCATGAAGACCTGGGCCGGATGGGCGTTGAACCACAGAAAGGCCAGCCCCGCGCCCGCCATGGCGGCGCAGAAGATCAACAGCTCGCCCGAGCCCGGGATGTGCGGGAAGAACAAATACTTGGAATACACCGAGCTGCCGGTGACGTAGGCGAACACGCCCAGCGCCGAGCCCACCATCACCACGGGCATGATGGCCAGGCCGTCCAGCCCGTCGGTCAGGTTCACGGCGTTGCTGGAGCCCACGATGACCAGGTAGGTCAGGATGACGAAGCCCAGCACGCCCAGCGGGTAGCTGATTTCCTTGAAGAACGGCAGCTGCAGCCCGGCCTTGGGCGGCAGGTCCAGCGAAAAGCCCGACTGCACCCAGCCCACGAAAAGCTCCCACACCTTGGCGTTGGAACTTTCGGAAATACTGAACACCAGGTACAGCGCGGCGACGAGGCCGATCACCGACTGCCAGAAATACTTCTCGCGCGAGCGCATGCCCTCGGGGTCCTTGTTGACCACCTTGCGCCAGTCGTCCACCCAGCCAATGGCGCCAAAGCCCAGCGTGACGAGCAGCACGATCCACACGAAGCGGTTGGACAGGTCGAACCACAGCAGAGTCGAGATGGCGATGGACAGCAAAATGAGCACGCCGCCCATGGTGGGCGTGCCGCTCTTGGACAGGTGCGTCTGCATGGCGTAGCCGCGGATGGGCTGGCCGATCTTGAGCGAGGTGAGCACGCGGATCACCTTGGGCCCCGCCACCAGCCCGATGAGCAGCGCCGTCATGGCCGCCATCACCGCACGGAAGGTGAGGTACTGGAACACCCGGAAGAAGCCGAACTCGGGCGACAGGCCTTGCAGCCACTGCGACAGCATCAGGAGCATGCTTTCCCTCCTTCTTCGATGGCCTGCACCACCTGTTCCATCTTCATGAATCGCGATCCCTTCACCAGCACGCTGCCCACCTCGGGCCATGCTGTGCGCACCGCTGCCAGCAGCGATGCCATGTTGTCGAAATGCCGCGCAGAAGGCCCCCAGGCCTGCGCGGCGTGCATGCTCAGCGCGCCCAGCGTGAACAATCGAGAGATGCCGCTGCCCTGCGCGTGGGCACCGGCCTCGGCATGGAACTGCGGCCCCTGGTCGCCCACCTCGCCCATGTCCCCCATCACCAGCAATTGCGGGCCAGGCAGCTCGGCCAGCACGTCGATGGCGGCTTGCATGGAGTCGGGGTTGGCGTTGTAGGTGTCGTCCACCACGGAGACCTCGCGGCCCGCGCTGCTGCGCACGCTGAAGGCGCGCGAGCGGCCCTTGACCGGGGTGAATGCGGCAAGCCCCTGCGCAATGGCAGTCAGCGGAGCGCCCGCCGCCAGCGCGCACGCGGCGGCGGCCAGCGCGTTGGTCACGTTGTGGCGCCCGGCAATGTGCAGGCGGGTGGCCAACTCGCCCAACGGTGTGGCCAGGGTCACGGCCCACGCACCCTGCGCCCAGGCGGCTTGCTGGCAAGCCACGTCGCCGCCAGCGCCAAAGGTCAGGCAGCGGCGCCCTTGGGCCAGCGTGCGCCACAGGCCGGTGTATTCGTCCGCGGCGGGGAACACCGCTACGCCATCGGCCGGCAGGCTGGCGAAGACCGAACCGTTCTCGCGCGCCACGGCCTCCACCGTGTGCATGAACTCCAGATGCTCGCGCTGCGCGTTGTTCACCAGCGCCACCGTGGGCTGCGCCATGGCGGCCAGGGTGGCGATCTCACCGGGGTGGTTCATGCCCATCTCGATCACGGCGGCGCGGTGCGCAGCCGTCATGCGCAGCAGTGTCAAAGGTACGCCGATGTCGTTGTTGAAATTGCCCTGCGTGGCAAACGCGGCATCCCCCTGCCAGGCCTTGAGGATGGACGCGATCATCTGCGTCACGGTGGTCTTGCCGTTGCTGCCGGTGACACCGATCAGCGGCAGGCTCCATTGCGCGCGCCAGCCCATCGCCAGCGCGCCCAGAGCCGCATGGCTGTCAGACACCTCGATGCCGGGCAAACCTGCAGCCGCCAGCCCACCATGGGCAACAGCAGCCGCAGCCCCGGCAGCGCGCGCATCTGCCAGGAAGGCATTGGCATCGAAACGCTCGCCCTTGAGCGCCACGAACAGATCGCCCGCCTGCAGCGTGCGGGTGTCGGTGTGCACGCGCACCAGCGGCGTAGCCCCGTCGCCGACCATGCGCGCGGCGGGAATGCGCGGCCGCAGCAGCGCAAAGGCCTGCTGCAGGGTGAGCCAGGCCGTCGCGCTCATGCGTGCGCTCCCCGGGCCTGCAACGCGGCCTGCGCGTGGGCCATGTCCGAAAACGGCAGGTGCACGCCCGCCGTTTCCTGCGTGTCTTCGTGGCCCTTGCCCGCGATCAGCACCACGTCGGCAGGCGCGGCCTCGGCCAGGGCCAGGGCAATGGCGGCGGCACGGTCGGGCTCGGCGCGGACGGAGCGGCCCGCGATGGTGCCTTGCAGGATCTGATGCAGGATGGCGGCGGGGTCTTCGCTACGCGGGTTGTCGCTGGTCACGACGACCTGGTCCGCATGCTGCTGGGCCACGGCGCCCATCAGCGGGCGCTTGCCCGCATCGCGGTCGCCGCCGCAGCCGAACACGCACCACAGCTGGCCGCCACGCTCGACCGCGACGGGGCGCAGCGCCTGCAGCGCCTTGTCCAGCGCATCGGGCGTGTGGGCGTAGTCCACGGCCACCAGGGGCTGTCCGGGGCTGTGGATCTGCTCCATGCGGCCCGGCACGGGCGAGAGCTGGGCGCAGGCGTAGAGCGCGTGCTCGAGCGACACCCCCAGGGCGCGCAGGCCGGCCAACACACCCAGCAGGTTGCTGACGTTGTACTGCCCGATCACGCGGGTCTGCAGCACATGCGTGTGCACGCCTTCCGCGACGGTAAAGGCAAGGCCGCCCTCGCCCATGCGGATATCGCGCGCGGCCAGGCGGGCCGGGCCGGTGATGGAGACGGTCCAGAGGTCCAGCATCCGGTCGGCCAGTGTGGCCTGCAACTCGGCGCCGCGCGGATCGTCGATGTTGACCACGGCCGCCGCCAGGCCGGGCCAGTCGAACAGCGCACTCTTGGCCTGCCAGTAGGCGGCCATGCTGGGGTGGTAGTCCAGGTGGTCCTGCGTGAAGTTGGTGAACAGCGCGACGCGGATGCGCGTGCCCGCCAGGCGGTGCTCGGCCAGGCCGATGGACGAGGCCTCGATGGCGCAGGCCTTGCGCCCCGCATACACGAACTGCTGAAAGGCGTGCTGCAGCCGCACCGGGTCGGGCGTGGTCATGCCCGTGCTGGTGAGCGCGGGCGGTACACCCATGCCCAAAGTGCCCACAAACGTGCACCCACCTTGCGCAAACAGCTCTTTTTTTGATAGTACGTTGAGCGCTTCAGTCAGCCACCAGCTGGTGCTGGTCTTGCCGTTGGTGCCTGTCACAGCCAGCACCTCCAGGTGCTGCGAGGGTTGGTCGAACCAATCGGCGGCAATGGGGCCGGTGGCGGCCTTCAGGCCATGCAGTGCGGCCACCGGCAGGCCTTGCAGCGGGAAGGCGTCCGCGCCTTCGTGCTCCACCAGGCAAGCCACGGCGCCCCGCGCCAGTGCATCGGCAATGTGGGCACGGCCGTCGGTGGCGGCGCCGGGCCAGGCAATGAAACCATCGCCTGCGCGGACCTGGCGGCTGTCGGTCTGCAGTGTGCCGGTGACCCGCTGGCGCAGCCAGGCCATGGCGTCATGCACCGAAGTGAGCAGGGGCAGATCAGCCGTCACAGCGACTCCTCCACCGTGTCAGCCACGATCTGCGGCTTGACGGCCATATCCGGCTGCACACCCATCATGCGCAGTGTTTGCTGCACCACCTCGCTGAACACAGGGGCGGCCACTGCGCCCCCGTAGTACACGCCGTTATTCGGCTCATCGATCATCACGGCCACAATGATGCGCGGCTTGTCGATGGGCGCCATGCCGGCAAACCACGCCCGGTACTTGCCGGAGGCATAGGTCTTGCCCACCTGCTTGCGTGCCGTGCCGGACTTGCCGCCCACGGAATAGCCCAGCGTTTGCGCCTTCTGGCCGGTGCCGCCGGGGCCTGCCGCCATTTGCAGCATCTTGCGCACCTGGTCGGCCGTGCGCTCGGAGAACACGGGCACGCCCACCGGCGTTTCGCTGGACTTGATCAGCGTGGCAGGAATCACACGCCCGCCATTGGCGAACACGGTGTACGAGCGCGCCATCTGGAACAGGCTGGCCGACAGGCCGTAGCCGTACGACATCGTGGCCTGCTCCACCGGGCGCCAGGTCTTGTAGGGCCGCAGGCGCCCGGTCACCGCGCCGGGAAAGCTGATCTGCGGCTTCTGGCCAAAGCCTGCGGCCGAGAAGGTCTCCCACATCTCGCGCGCAGGCATCTGCATGGCGAGCTTGGTGGTGCCCACGTTGCTCGACTTCTGGATCACGCCTTCCACCGTGAGCACACCGTGGTTCTTGGTGTCGGAGATGGTGGAGCCGGTGACGTTGATGCGGCCGGGGTTGGTGTCCACGATGGTGTCGGGCCGGACACGCCCCGACTCCAGCGCCAGCCCGATGGTGAAGGGCTTCATGATCGAACCAGGCTCGAACACGTCGGTGAGCGCACGGTTGCGCAGTTGCTCGCCGGTTAGGTTCTGGCGCTTGTCGGGCACGTAGCTGGGGTAGTTGGCCAGCGCCAGCAGCTCGCCGGTGTGGGCATCGAGCACCACCACGCTGCCCGCCTTGGCCTTGTGCAGGGCCACCTGGTCGCGCAGCTTCTGGTAGGCGAAGAACTGCACCTTGCTGTCGATGGACAGCTGCATGTCCTTGCCGTCCACGGGCGGCTGGGTTTCGCCCACGCCCTCCACCACGCGGCCCAGGCGGTCCTTGATCACGCGGCGCGAGCCGGCCTTGCCGGCCAGGGCCTTGTCGAAGGCCAGCTCCATGCCTTCCTGTCCATGGTCTTCCACGTTGGTGAAACCCACCACATGCGCGGCGGCTTCGCCCTCGGGGTACTGGCGCTTGTATTCCTTGCGCTGGTAGATGCCCTTGATGTCGAGCTTGGCGATCTGCTGACCCACCTCCCAGTCCAGCTGGCGCTTGATCCAGACAAAGGTCTTGTCTTCGTCGGCCAGCTTTTTCTGCAGATCGGCCTGGGACATGCCCAGCAGCTTGGCCAGCTGCTTGAGCTTGGTGCGCACCTCGGGCTTGTCCTGCTCCACGTCCTCGGGAATCGCCCAGATGCTGGCGGCCGGCACGCTGGAGGCGAGGATGAGGCCGTTGCGGTCCAGGATGCGGCCGCGGTTGGCAGGCAGCTCCAGCGTGCGCGCAAAGCGCACCTCGCCCTGGCGCTGAAAGAACGCATTGCCAAACACCTGCACGTAGGCAGCGCGCCCCGCCAGCCCCACAAAACCCAGGGCGATCATCGCCACGATGAACTTGCTGCGCCAGACGGGTGTCTTGCTGGCCAGC
Source organism: Acidovorax sp. (assembly GCA_036786185.1). Classification (GTDB taxonomy): domain Bacteria; phylum Pseudomonadota; class Gammaproteobacteria; order Burkholderiales; family Burkholderiaceae_C; genus Acidovorax. The sequence continues at coordinate 5,537 of DAIQRN010000101.1, forward strand.
AGGGGACTGGAGGTGTAGAGCACACTGCGGCTCATGGCTGCGCCCCGGTGGCTGCGCTCGGGGCCACACCTTGCGGGTCCGACACGTACTGGGTGATGGCGGGCGTGGCCGTGCGCATGTGCAGCTGGGCGCGTGCGATTTTCTCCACCCGCAACGGCGTGGCCTGCGCACGCTTTTCCACCTGCAGGCGCTGGTGTTCGGTCTCCAGGCGGCGCGACTCGGCATGGGCGCGGTCCAGCTCGGTGAACAGGCGGCGCGATTCGTACTGGGTGTGCACCAGATAAAGCGCGCTGGCCAGCACGGCCACCAGCAGGACGATGTTGAGACGGGTCATCTTCTCAGACTCCCGTGCGTTCAGCCACGCGCATGATCGCGCTGCGCGCGCGGGGATTCGCCTCGACCTCGGCCGCGCCGGGCTTGATGCGGTCCAGCGCCACGAGCTTCATGGCCTGGGGTGCGGCAAAGGGCGCGCGGCGGTCGTACACCTCCTTGGAATGCTTGGCGATGAATTGCTTGACGATGCGGTCTTCGAGCGAGTGAAAGCTGATCACCACCAGCCGCCCGCCCGGCCGCAGCACGGTCAGGCTGGCCTCTAGCGCTTGTTGCAGCTCTTCAAGCTCGGCGTTGATGAAAATCCGAAGAGCCTGAAATGTGCGCGTTGCAGGGTTCTGGCCCGCCTCGCGGGTTTTGACCGCGCCAGCCACGAGGTCGGCCAGTTCTGCGGTGGTTGCAAGAGGACCCCGTTCTTCGCGCCGAGCAACAATCGCCTTTGCAATGGGGCCAGCAAACCGTTCTTCACCGTAGTCACGTATCACCTCCGCAATCTGACCGACTTCGGCCGTGGCCAACCAATCGGCCACGCTGATCCCGCGCGTGGTGTCCATGCGCATGTCCAGCGGGCCATCAAAACGAAAACTGAATCCCCGCTCGGGGCTGTCGATCTGGGGCGAGCTCACACCCAGGTCCATGAGCACGCCCGCCGCGCTGCCCGCGGGCAGATCGGCGATGTGGCAAAAACCTTCGTGCCGAATGGAAAAACGCGCATCGGTGATGCGCGTTGCTTCGGCGATGGCTTCGGGGTCCTTGTCAAAGGCAACCAAACGGCCCTGCGGCCCCAGCCGCAGCAGGATCAACCGCGAATGCCCTCCGCGCCCAAAGGTGCCATCCACAAAGCAGCCGTCCGGCGCGGCGCTGCCCAGCAGCGCGTCCACGGCTTCGTCGAGCAGGACGGTGGTGTGTTGCAAGGGGGTGGACGTCATGATCAGAAAGAGAAGTCCTTGAACACGTCCGGCATCTCGGCCTGCATGGCTGCGGCCTCCTTGGCCTCGTAGATGGCCTTGTCCCACAGCTCGAAGTGGCTGCCCATGCCCAGCAGGGCAACATCCTTGGTGAGGCTGGCAAACGCGCGCAGCTCGGGCGAGATCAGCACGCGGCCCGTGCCGTCCATGTCCACGTCCATGGCATTGCCCAGAAAGAAGCGCTTGGTCCACTGGGCCGACATGGGCATCTTGGCAATGCGCGCGCTGACCTGCTCCCATTCCGGACGGGGAAACACCATGAGGCAGCCGTCGGGGTGTTTGGTGACGGTCAGGCTGCCGCTGGCCTGCGCGAGCAGGGCGTCACGATGCCGGGTCGGCACGGACAGCCGACCTTTCGCATCCAGACTTAGCGACGAAAGACCTTGAAACACAGACGATACCCAGCTCGGTTGTTGGACCCTTGAGACCTTGGAGAGGGCTCAAAAGGCACTTTTCACCACTTAATTGCACTTTTTTGCACTGTAGCAGGAAAAGACAACCTAGCAAGAGGGGCGGCCTGAAGATTTTGTAATGAAATCAACAACTTAGACGCTGTTTTGCAGTCCGCAAAACAGCAAAAGCTGTTGAAAAATAAGCACTTACGGGAGCCTATGAAAGTGACCTCTCAAGGCGGGGGCAGCGCGTCACAGGATGTAGCGTGACAGGTCTTCGTCCTGGCTCAGGGTCTGCAGACGGGCATCGACATAGGCTGCATCGACCGTGATGGTCTGTCCCGCCAGGCGCACTGCCTCGAAACTGACCTCGTCCAGCAGGCGCTCCATCACTGTGGACAGGCGGCGTGCGCCAATGTTCTCGGTGCGCTCGTTCACCTCGAAGGCGATGCGCGCCAGGCGCGTGATGCCTTCGGGCGCGAAGGCCAGCGTCACGCCTTCGGTGGCCAGCAGCGCCTGGTATTGCTTGACCAGGGAAGCATGCGTCTGCGTGAGGATGGCCTCGAAGTCCTGCACCGACAGCGACTCCAGCTCGACGCGAATGGGGAAACGCCCCTGCAGCTCAGGGATCAGATCGCTGGGCTTGGACAGGTGGAACGCGCCCGAGGCAATGAACAGGATGTGGTCGGTCTTGATCATGCCGTACTTGGTGGACACGGTGGTGCCCTCCACCAGCGGCAGCA
>DAIQRN010000102.1:0-7916 GCA_036786185.1 Acidovorax sp.
TCAGCTCGGGCGTTTCGTCGCAGGCGTAGCCGAACATCAGGCCCTGGTCACCGGCCCCGGTGTTCAGGTGGTCGTCGCTGGCGTGGTCCACGCCCTGGGCGATGTCGTTGGACTGCTTGTCGTAAGCCACGAGTACGGCGCAGCCTTTGTAGTCGATGCCGTAGTCGGTGTTGTCGTAGCCGATGCGCTTGATGGTGTCGCGCGCCACCTGGATGTAGTCCACGTGGGCGTTGGTGGTGATTTCGCCCGCCAGCACCACGAGGCCGGTGTTGGTCAGCGTTTCAGCGGCGACGCGGCTGCGGGGGTCTTGTTTGAAGATCGCATCGAGGATCGCGTCCGAGATCTGGTCGGCCACCTTGTCGGGGTGGCCTTCGGAGACGGATTCCGAGGTAAAGAGAAAGTCGTTCGCCATTTGAATAAACTCCTGTGTTCCGGCATTTGGGGCGTTGCCCTCACCCCGTAGGAGCTTTGGCGAACGCTTTAGCAGATTTTTTTAACGTCGCCCTGCAAGTTGCTCATTTAACTCAGCGACCCCGTCATTTTAATGCCAGTCGTCTTTCGATTTTTTTCCGTGTTTCCACTGTGGTTGCTGCACGTCATGGGCGCGGCCATGGGCTGGGTGGCGTTTGTGGCGTCTCCCACCTACCGGCGCCGGTTTCTCGCCAACTCGGCGCTGGCGGGCTTTGCGTTCGGCGATGTGCGCGCTGCCGTGGCCCATGCGGGCCGCATGGTGGCCGAACTGCCACGCCTTTGGATGGGCGCGACCATGCCCTGCGCACTCACCGGCGAGGCCTGTGTGGAGCAGGCCTACGCCGCTGGCCGCGGCATCGTGTTTCTGACGCCGCACCAGGGCTGTTTTGAATTGTCGGCCCAGGTCGCAGCGCGCCGCTGGAGCGCGGAGCGGGGCCCCATCACCGTGTTGTACCGCCCGGCACGCCAGGCCTGGCTGGCCAAGGTGATGGAGACCGCCCGCAACCGCCCCGGCATGCTGGCCGTGCCCACCACGCTGGCGGGTGTGCGCCAGATGATCAAGGCCCTGCGCCGGGGCGAGGCCGTGGGCCTGCTGCCTGACCAGGTGCCACCCGAGGGGCAGGGCCAGTGGGCGCCTTTTTTTGGGCGCGACGCCTACACCATGACCCTGGCCGTGCGCCTGGCGCAGCAGACCGGCGCGGCCGTGGTGCTGGCGCGCTGCGAGCGCCTGCCCTGGGGGCGTGGCTATGTCACGCATTTCGAGCCGCTTTCCGCGCCGCTGTCCGCCGACATGGACCAGGCCGTGCTGCAAATCAACCAGGCCATGGAATATCTCATCCGCCAATGCCCTGAGCAATACCTGTGGGGCTACGGCCGCTACAAACAGCCGCGCGGCGAGGCTGCTGCGGCCGAACCTGCCGAAGGGGGCGCCGCATGAAGGGCCTCACAGGGCGTTTGGGTGTGGGGTTCATGCGGGTGCTGGCGCTGCTGCCGCTGCCGGTGTTGCGCGGCATGGGCTGGCTGCTGGGGCAGGTGGCCTTTGTGCTGGTGGTGCCCCGCCGCAAGGTGGCTTTGCGCAATCTGGCGCTGTGTTTTCCTGACTGGAGCGAAGCGCGCCGCCGCGCCGTGGCCCGGGCCAGTTTTGTCGCGTTTTGCCAGACCTGGCTGGACCGCAGCTGGCTGTGGGCCGCGCCGCGTTCGGTGGTGGAGCAGCGTGTGCGCCTGACGGGCGCAGTGCACGAGCTGGAGGGCGACACACCCACCATTTTGTTTGCGCCGCATTTCTACGGCATGGACGCGGGGGGGCTGGCCTTGCCGCTGCGCAGCAGCCGTGCGTTCACCTCCATCTTTGCCACCCACCCCGATCCGGCGGTGGATGCCTGGTTCATGGCGGGGCGCCAGCGCTTTGGCGATGTGCGCATGCTCAACCGCGCCGATGGCGTCAAGCCCATCATCGCCAGCCTGCGCAAGGGCGGGCTGCTGTACCTGCTGCCCGACATGGACTACGGCCGCAACGATTCGGTGTTTGTGCCGTTCTATGGCGTGACGGCGGCCACCATTCCGTCGCTGTCGCGGTTTGCGCGGCTGGGCCGCGCCAAGGTGGTGGGCGTGTATTCGCGCATGACGCCCACCGGGTACGTGGCCGAAGTCTCCCCCGCCTGGGCCAACTACCCCACCGACGATGCCGAGGCCGACACCGCCCGCATGAACCGCGAACTGCAGGCCGTGATCGACACCATGCCCGAGCAGTACTACTGGGTGCACAAGCGCTTCAAGACCCGCCCGGAGGGCGAGCCCTCCGTGTATTCCCGCTGAAACATCAGCAAAAATGGCTTGATGCGCTAGTGCATCAAGCGCTGATAGCTATTGTTTGGATAGCAAAAAACGCTGCAGTTCCAAGGCTATGCGCTCGGGGTGCTCGTGCACGATCCAGTGCGATGCCTGCTCCACCTGCTGCACCTGCAGCCGAGGAATCCAGCCGGGCAGGCCGTCGAGCAGGCCAGGCAGCAGGGCCGGGTCGTCCATGCCCCAGAGCACCAGCGTGGGCACGTCCACCGTCAACATCGACTCAGGCAGGTTGATGGCCTGGGCGCCCGGGTCGCCCTCGCGCGGGGGGCGGATGGGGCTGGCGCGGTAATAGTTGCAGGCACCCTGCAGGCCCTGCTGCCACAAGGTCCGGTACTGGGCGCGCACCTCATCGGTCAGCCATGCGGGGGCGCTGCCGTCCGGGGCGTTGAAAAAGGCGAACAGGCGGCGGAAGTCGTCTTCGGCCAGCAGGGCCTCGGCATCGGGCCTGCACAAGAAGTGCATGTACTGGCTGCCCGCCTGCTGGGCTGCGTTGTGCGACAGCTCGCGCACAAATGCGCCGGGGTGGGGCGAGTTGATGATGGCCAGGCGCTTCATCAGCGCGGGCTGCTGGTTGGCCAGGTTCCAGGCCACGGCGCCGCCCCAGTCGTGGGCCACCAGGCAGGCCAAAGGCGTGCGCGGGGACTCGGCGGCAATCAGGGCCGCGATGTCCTGCACCAGGTGCTTGGCGCGGTAGGCCTCGACCTCCGCGGGGCTGCTGGACGGGCCAAAGCCGCGCAGATAGGGCGCGATGCAGTGGTAGCCGCCGTTCTCGGGCCGGGCAAAGTGGGCCAGCTGTTCGTCCCAGATGAAGGCGCCTTCCGGGAACCCGTGCAAGAACAGCAGGGCGGGCCGCCCGGCCACGCCGCTCACGCGGCAGTGCAAGGTGGTGCCATGGGGCAGGGTGACGGCGCGGTTCTGGATCATGATGCTATGTATTGAATAGCTGCCCGCGCTTGCTGTGTAAGCGCTAGAGGCTAATTTGACTCGGTATCTTCAGGCGCTTCGGTGGCGGGAGCCGCCGTGGGCACGGGGTGCGCCCACTGCCACAGCAGCTGTGCCACCTCGTCCACGCCTTGCTTCTTGAGGGCCGAGAACATCTTCACCTCTCCGCCGCCCGCGTTCAGTCGCGTAATGGACAGCACCTTGGCCTGCTCGGCGCGCGTGAGCTTGTCGGCCTTGGTCAGGATGATGAGGAACTTCAGGCCTTCTTCGACGCGCGGGCGCACCACTTCGAGCAGGGCCTCGTCCAGCTCGGTCAGGCCCAGGCGCGGGTCGCACAGCAGCACGATGCCGGTCAGGCCGGGGCGGCTGACCAGGTAGTTCACCATCACCTGCTGCCAGCGCACCTTGTCCGAGCGCGACACTGCGGCATATCCGTAGCCCGGCAGGTCGGCCAGCACGGCGTCGGTCACGCCCTGCTTGCCCAGGGCAAACAGGTTGATGTGCTGGGTGCGGCCCGGCTTTTTGGAAGCAAACGCGAGCTGCTTTTGCTGCGTGAGCGTGTTGATGCAGGTGGACTTGCCCGCGTTGGAGCGGCCCACGAAGGCGATCTCGGGCACGTCGATGGGCGGCAGGTGGTGCAGCTGGGCGGCCGTGGTCAGGAACCGGGCGGTGTGCATCCAGCCCATGGCGATCTTGGCGTCGGGTGCGGGCGGAAGAGAGCCAGCAACTGGCGCATTGGAGGGGGTCGTCATGGGGAATTGGGATGCAAGGGAGCCTCATTGTAGAATCGCGGGGTTTTGCGCACATAAATAGACCCTCGATATGAAGTTGCTTGCCTCCTTGTTGACAGCTGCCGCCCTGGCAGCGCCTGTTTTCTCGGCCTTTGCAGCGGGGGACGCACCTGCCGCCGCACCCAAGGCGGCCAAGCCCGACCTGGTCAAGGGTGAAGCCAGCTTCACCGCAGTTTGCGCAGCCTGCCACGGCGCCGATGGCAATTCGGCCATCGCTGCCAACCCCAAGCTGTCGCAGCAGCACCCCGAATACCTGGTCAAGCAGCTGGAAGAGTTCAAATCCGGCAAGCGCAACGACCCCGTCATGAAGGGCTTCGCCTCGGCGCTGTCCGAGGACGACATGAAGAACATTGCGTACTGGGTGACCTCCAAGGCCGCCAAGCCCGGCTTCGCCAAGGACAAGGACCTGGTCGCCATGGGCGAGCGCATCTACCGCGGCGGCATTGCAGACCGCAACATCGCCGCCTGTGCTGGCTGCCACAGCCCCAACGGCGCGGGCATGCCCGCCCAGTACCCCCGCCTGTCGGGCCAGCATGCCGACTACACGGCCACGCAGCTGATCGCCTTCCGCGATGGCAAGCGCGCCAACAGCCTGCAGATGACCCAGGTGGCCGCCAAGCTCAACGACAAGGAAATCAAGGCCGTTTCGGACTACATCGCCGGCCTGCGCTGATTTGCCTTCGGCCTGCGTGAGCGGGTTTACCCGCCGCACGGAACCAACCGCCAATAACAACCCCAAAAAGGGCGGGACCATCGCACGGATGGCCCCGCCCTTTTTCATTGCCCTGCTTCATGATCGAAAACACCCACGGCCTTCGCGTCCGGTCTGGCTCCGCAGCCCTGCGCACCGGGGTGGAGCTGCTGTCCTCCATGCGGTTCGCCATCTCGCTGCTCACGGTGATCTGCATCGCCTCGGTGATCGGTACGGTGCTCAAGCAGCATGAACCTGCCGTCAACTACGTCAACCAGTTCGGGCCCTTCTGGGCCGAGCTGTTCGGTGCCCTGCAGCTCAACGCGGTCTATAGCGCCTGGTGGTTCTTGCTCATCCTGGCGTTTCTGGTGGTCAGCACCTCGCTGTGCATTGCCCGCAACACGCCCAAGATCCTGGTGGACCTCAAGGCCTACAAGGAAAACATCCGCGAGCAAAGCCTCAAGGCCTTCCACCACAAGGCCCAGGCCGATCTGCAGCAGCCCGCCGACGCCGAGGCGCGCCGCATTGGCGGCCTGCTCGCGGGCGGCGGCTGGAAGGTGCGGCTGCAGCAGCGCGACACGGCGGCTGGCCCCGGTACGGGCTGGATGGTGGCGGCCAAGGCGGGCGCGGCCAACAAGCTGGGCTACATCGCGGCCCACAGTGCCATCGTGCTGGTGTGCCTGGGCGGCCTGCTGGACGGCGACCTCATCGTGCGCGCGCAAATGCTGCTGGGCGGCAAAAGCCCCTACCAGGGCGGCGGCCTGATTGCCGACGTGAAGCCCGAGCACCGCCTGTCCGAGCGCAACCCGACCTTCCGGGGCAACCTGCTCGTGGCCGAAGGCACGCAGTCCAGCACGGCCATCCTGAACCAGTCCGACGGCGTGCTGCTGCAGGACTTGCCGTTTGCCATCGAGCTCAAGAAGTTCATCGTGGAGCATTACTCCACCGGCATGCCCAAGCTGTTTGCCAGCGAGATCGTCATCCACGACAAGGTCACGGGTGAAAAGACCCCGGCGCGCGTGGAAGTGAACCACCCGGCCAGCTACAAGGGCGTGGAGATCTACCAGTCCAGCTTTGACGATGGCGGCTCGCATCTCAAGCTGCGCGCCGTGCCCATGGCGGCGGGCGCCAAGCCCTTTGATGTGGAAGGTGTGGTGGGCGGTGCCACCCAACTGGTCAACCAGGGCGGAGCGCCGGGGGGCGAAACGCTCACGCTGGAATTCACGGCGCTGCGCACCATCAACGTGGAGAACTTCGGGAGCATGGGCTCTGCGGGTTCAGGTTCGGGCGCCGATGTGCGCAAGGTGGACCTGCGCGAATCCGTCGAGTCGCGCCTGGGCGCCGCCAACAAGACAGTGACCAAGAAGGAGCTGCGCAACGTCGGTCCCAGCGTGACCTACAAGTTGCGCGATGCGGCCGGCCAGGCGCGCGAGTTCCACAACTACATGTTGCCGGTGGACACCGGCGATGGCGCGCCCGTGTTCCTGCTGGGCGTGCGCGAGACCCCGTCCGAGCCCTTCCGCTACCTGCGCGTGCCCGCCGACGACCAGGGCAGCATGGACGGTTTCATGCGCATGAAGGCCGCCCTGGCCGACCCCGAGGCGCGCGAGGCCGCTGTGCGCAGCTATGTGGCACAGGCCATTGATCCCTCGCGCGCCGACCTGGCCGAGCAGCTGCGCCAGTCGGCCTCCCGCGCACTGGCGCTGTTTGCAGGCCAGGGCATGGTGGACGGCAAGCCCACGGGCGGCCTGCAGGCGGTGTCGGACTTCATGGAGGCCAACGTGCCCGAGGCGGAACGCGCGCGCGCTGGCGAGGTGCTGGTGCGCATCCTCAACGGCACCTTGTTCGAGCTGGCCCAGCTTTCGCGCAAGCGCGCTGGCCTGCCGCCGCTGCCGCAGGACGATCAGACCCAGGGGTTCATGACGCAGGCCGTGCTGTCGCTGTCGGATGCGCAGATCTACCCTGCGCCGCTGGCTTTTGAGCTCAAGGACTTCACCCAGGTGCAGGCCAGCGTGTTCCAGGTGGCGCGTGCCCCTGGCAAGAGCGTTGTCTATCTGGGCTGCGCCTTGCTCATCCTGGGCGTTTTTGCCATGCTGTACGTGCGCGAACGGCGTGTCTGGGTCTGGGTGGCGCCGCAAAACGGCCGCACCCGTGCCACCATGGCTTTGTCGAGCAACCGCAAGACCCTGGACAGCGACCAGGAGTTTGCCCAGCTCGCCCACAAACTGATCGGGGCTGCACCCCGCGAAGGCTCCGCATGAACACCGCGACTTCTTCTTCCACGGCGACCACGATCACTCTGAACGAGGGCTTCTTTGCGCGCCGCAACTGGTTTGACTGGCTGTTTGCGGTCATCGTGGCCGTAGGCGGGTTGTACGCGCTGCAGCGCTACGGCAGCTACATGGATGTGTATGAAAAGGGCATCTTGCTGGGCGCGATTCCCTGCACCATCTGGCTGGGCTGGTTCTGGCGGCCTTTGCGGGCGCTGATGCTTATCGTGGCGGCGGTGGCGCTCATGGCCATCGGCCTGTACCAGCAGGACGGCGCGGGCAGCCTGGCGCGTGCGGACACGGTGTTCGGCCTCAAGTACTTCCTGTCGAGCCAGTCGGCCATCCTGTGGATGAGCATGCTGTTCTTCATGAGCACGGCCTTCTACTGGGTCGGCATGTTCTCGCGCGGCGAGGGCCAGACCATGAGCATGTTGGGCTCGCGCATCGCCTGGGTGGCCGTGGCCATGGCACTCATTGGCACCCTGGTGCGCTGGTACGAGAGCTACCTCATCGGCCCGGACATCGGCCACATCCCGGTCAGCAACCTGTACGAAGTGTTCGTGATGTTCTGCTGGATGACGGCAGGGTTCTACCTGTATTACGAAGAGCAGTACGAGACCCGCGCCCTGGGCGGCTTCGTGATGCTGGTGGTCAGCGCGGCCGTGGGCTTTCTGCTCTGGTACACCGTGGTGCGCGAGGCGCACGAGATCCAGCCCCTGGTGCCGGCGCTCAAGAGCTGGTGGATGAAGCTGCATGTGCCCGCCAACTTCATTGGCTACGGCACCTTTGCCATGGCCGCCATGGTGGCCTTCGCCTACCTCATCAAGCAGCAGGCCAGCGAGACGCGTTGGTACAAGCTGGCGCCGCTGTGGCTGCTGGGCGTGGTGCTGTGCTTCGAGCCCA
>DAIQRN010000525.1:0-1794 GCA_036786185.1 Acidovorax sp.
AGGCCCAGCCCCGCTGCAGGGCTTGGCACATTGCCGCAGACCACGACCATGGCCCAGAAATACCCTGCATGGCCGCCATCTTGCTGGCGCGCCAGCTTGCTAAGGGACGGCACATGCCTTCAGGGGCTTGGATCAGCACCGGCCTGCTCCCGCTCAACGCCTTTGCGCCTGAATTTGCCAAATGGGGCATGCAGACTGACGTTGTAGAAGAAAACGCCTCGCACTGAACAACGCATGGCACACCAGAAACTGATCTTTTCCATGCCCGCGCGGGCCGATTTGGCTTTTGACGCCTTCCACTACCACCACTGGCGGGGGCAATGGGATTCGTTGGTCAGCCGCACCCAGGTGCAGCATGGCGCGCCCTGCCCCAGCGTGGGCGCCATTTCAGAAAACACCGGGGCCGGCGCGCTGCGGGCACTGTCCATGCGCACGCAGTTTGTCAGCTACCACAGACCCACCCTCGCAGCAGCCAAGATGATCGGGCGCTCGTTTCCGTTCACACAATGGGCCGCCTCCATGCGGCACCAGCCCGATGGGCCAGACCGCTCACTGCTCATCTACTCCTACACCTTTGACGTGGGCCCGGCATTCCTGCGCTGGATCCTGGAGCCTTTTGTACGCTGGGTATTCGAACGCAAGACCCGGCAGCGCTTTGCACGGCTGGCCCAGTTTCTGGCGGTCCATGCCCCAGAGATTGCCGCATGGCAGCGCCAGCAATCCATTCAGGCCGTGGCGTCAAACGCTACCCAGCCAGTACACCTTCCATGAGCGCCAACACCAAAGCAGCCCCCTCCCTCGGCCTCCTTCGCTACAGCCTGGTCGTGGTGTGGCTTGCCACCGCTTTTGTCAGTGTGTGGGAGCTTCACGGCCAAAGCCTGGAGCTGCTCGCCAAGCTGCCCCAGCCCCTTCAACACTGGGCCACAACCGTGGTGCTGGCTGGTGCCGCAGTGGATGCTGTCATCGGCCTGTGGCTGGCCTGGCGCCCGTCGCGCATGGCCTACGCCACAGCGCTTGCGGTGATGATCGGCATGACGCTGGCCGCCACTGCCATCGACCCCGGCTGGTGGCTACACCCCCTGGGCCCGCTGACCAAGAACCTGCCCATTGCCGCCATCTTGTGGACACTGTGGCGCGCTTCGCCAGCCAGCCCTGCGCGGCACACCGCACCATCCCCCACTCAGAAGCCGTCTTGAACCACTCCACATGAATCTGTACTTGCTACTCAAGTGGCTGCACATCGTCTCCAGCGTGCTCATGGTGGGCACCGGGCTGGGCTCCGCGTTTTATATGTTCTTCACCAACCGCAGCGGCAATGTGCAGGCGCAGGCCGTGGTGACGAAGCTGGTCGTGCGTGCTGACTGGTGGTTCACCACCCCCACGGTGCTGATCCAGCCAGCCACCGGGTTGGCCATGGCCTACCTTGCCGGGTGGCCGCTGAGCACGCCCTGGCTGGCCTGGTCACTGGCTCTGTATGCCTTGGCCGGGCTGTGCTGGCTGCCCGTGGTGTGGCTGCAGCTGCGCATGCGCGACATGGCCCAGCAAGCCGCCGCCGAGGGCAGCCCGCTGCCCGCAGCCTATTGGCGCTGCGCACGCTGGTGGGAGGGGTTGGGTTACCCCGCGTTTGTGGCCATGGCCGTGGTGTTCTTTCTGATGGTGAACAAGCCAACCCTGGGTGGGTGAATGCCAGGGCCGTGCCGGAGTCCGCTCATCGGCCCCTTGCGCACTATCATCGACAGATGCTGATCGAGACTCTGGACACCGCGCGAGACCTGGGCCGCCTCAAGGAAATTC
>DAIQRN010000103.1:0-7793 GCA_036786185.1 Acidovorax sp.
GTCATGGCTCCATCTTCTCAGACGTTGGAGCCTCCTCAATTCCCGGGGCGGTTCAAAATGAATCTAACAAACTAGACACCCTATGCCCTACTCCCCAGCCAATATTGAGAAGATGCACGTGAGCCTTCGTGCAGTTCTCCAGGATCTACAAACGTTAGTCTTGAACACAGTGCTTGAAGGCCAAGCACTCGAACCAGCGTCTCCGGTCCGGGAACATTTGCTTCATGGCGCTGCCCGTCGCCTGCAGACAGTGAGGCGCGCACTTGAACGCGTTTTCGAGTTGTTCCCGTTAGACAGCGCTCGCCCTCTGGCAACCGATGCGCTCTCAGATGTACAGACTAACTTGCATGCGTTCGTAATGAACCTCTATGGCCTGTATGACAACTGGGCGTGGGCTTTTGTTTTACGTCACGATTTGCTACCCAGACTCGGTGATCGCCGTCGCGTAGGGTTGTTCTTGCAAAGCACGCAGAAATTTCTTCCTGCGGAACTACGCGGGCACCTCACATCAGAGGCCATGACGAGTTGGCATGGTGAATACGCTAAGTCGTTTCGTGATGCTCTTGCCCACCGAATTCCGCCATATGTCCCCCCGTCTGAGTTCACAGAACAAGAGGGCCGCAGGTTTCATGAACTAGAGCACGAGAAGATTGAATGCATCAAACAGATGCGCTGGGATCGCGTGCACGAAATAACCGAGGAACAATCAACACTCGGTCGACCTTGTTTCGAGTTCCTGCATTCGTTCCAGGAGGATGAAGCCCCTCGCCCGATTCTTCTCCACCCTCAGTTGCTAACGGACAGTGTTACCGCAATTGAGTTTGCCAAGCTCTTTTTTGCACACTGGCACAGAACCGCCTAGCCCACCCCATGCTCCACCTCCACCACTGCGTCAGCGCCCGCTCCTTCCGCCCCCTGTGGATGCTCGAAGAACTGCAACTGCCCTACCAGCTCCACATGCTGCCCTTCCCGCCGCGCGCCAAGGCGCGGTGGTTTCTGGGCGAGAACCCGCTGGGCACGGTGCCGCTGCTGGTGCAGGGCGCCGCACCGAACGAGGTGCGCATGACCGAATCGGCGGCGATGTGCCAATACCTTGCGGCCACGCACCCCGACGCGGGGCTGGATGTGCCGCCCAACGATCCAGCGTACGGCGCTTACCTGAACTGGCTGCACATGAGCGATGCCACGCTGACTTTTCCGCAAACGCTGGTGCTGCGCTATGGGCGGTTTGAGCCCGCCGAGCGCCAGCAGCCGCAGGTGGTGGAGGACTACACGCGCTGGTTTCTGGCGCGGCTGCGGGCGGTGGAGGCTGCGGTGGCGCAGAACGAATACCTGTGCGCGCGCCGCTTCACGGCAGCCGATGTGGCGGTGGGCTATGCGTTGCTGCTGGCACAACACCTGGGCCTGGCGCCCCAGTTTGGCCTGGCCACCCAAGCCTATTGGCAGCGGCTGCAGGCGCGGCCCGGTTACCAGCGGGCCATGGCGGCACAGGTGCGTGCCGCTGAAGAGCAAGGCGTTCCCACCACGCCTGCACCCGATACGCTGCCCTGAAAGCTTGCTTGCGATCACGCGGGGGCCGCAAGCAGGCTCAGCGGTCAGCAGCTCAGCAGCTCTGGCAGCTCCGCCATGCTGCGAAACACGTGCTGCGCACCCGCAGCCCGCAGCGCGGCGCCGTCGTCCAGCGGGGCGTACGCAAACACGGTGGCCCCAGCCGCCACGCCAGCGGTCACTCCCGTGACCGTGTCTTCGACCACCGCGCAGCGCGTGGGCGCGGCCTGCAACGCGGCAGCAGCGGCCAGGTACACGTCGGGCGCGGGTTTGGTGCGCGGCATCTCGTGGCCGCTGAAGATGCGGCCCGCAAAGTAAGGCGCCAGGCCCACCTTGGCCAGCTGCATCTCGACCTTGAAGCGGTCGGCCCCCGAAGCACAGGCAATGCGCCCGTCGTGGTGGGCGTGCACGCGCTCGACAGCGCCGTGGATGTGCTCGATGGCAGTGAGCTGCGCCTCCAGCGCGGCGTTGCGGCGCGCGTAGAAGGCCGACATCCATTCGTCGGTCAGCGGGCGGCCGGTGTGGTGCTCGATGCGCGCGGCCTCGCTGCGCACGGTCTTGCCAATGAACAGGCGCATGCACTCTTCTGTGGAAAGCTCCCAGCCAGCCTCTGCCAGCATGTCGCGCAGCACGCCGTTGGTGATGGGCTCGCTGTCCACCAGCACACCATCGCAGTCGAACAAGACGGCTTCAAACTTCATGACACTCCTAAAAACAAACTGTCGGGCGGATCGTGCAGTGCATCCATGCAGTCGGGACTGTAGAGCACGACCCGGTCGCGGCCCTGCTGCTTGGCGCGGTAGAGCGCGGCGTCTGCCTGCTGGAACAGCACCTGGGCCACGTCCATGCCGGTGGAGGGCTTGTCGTACGCCGATGGCTGCTCGGACGGGACCAGGCTGGCCACACCCACGCTCACCGTGACGCACCCGACGTCACAACCGAGCGCATGGTCGATGGCAAGGTCGCGCACGGCCACGCGCAGGCGCTCGGCCACGGCACAGGCCTGCACATCACCCGCCCCGGGCAACAGCACGGCGAACTCCTCGCCACCGTAGCGGGCCACCACGTCGCCCGCCCGCCCCAGCGACGATGCCAGCGCCCGCGCCACCCCCTGCAGGCACAGGTCACCCGCCATGTGGCCGTAGTGGTCGTTGAAGGCCTTGAAGTGATCGACGTCCACCATCAGCAGCGCCAACGGCGTGTCGGCGCGCAGGGCGCGGGCCCATTCCTGGGCCACCACCTCGCCAAGCGCCAGACGGTTGGCGACCTGGGTAAGCGGGTCCACGCGCACCTGCAGCTCCAGCGCGGCGCGGTAGCTGGACAGTTGTTCTTCGGCCCGCTTGCGCTCCGTGATGTCCTGCACCGTGCCAGTCATGCGCGACCGCTGCGGACCCTGTGCATCGCCGTATTCGCCCCATACCTCGATCCAGCGCTCCTGCCCGTCGCTGGCACGGAGAATGCGGTACTGGGTGCGCAGGGCGGTGCGCTGGTCCATGGCTTGGCCGTGGATGGCGAGCGTGCTGTCGCGGTCCTCCGGGTGCAGCATGGCCACCCAATCGTTCAGCAGCATGGCGCCTTCCTGCGGCAGGCCGAAGATGGCGTTGGCCATGCGCGACATGGTGAAGCGCTTGTGTTCGGCGTTGTAGGCAAAGTAGCCCATCGATGCGGCCTTCTGAGCGGCGTCGAGCCACAGCATGTTGCGCTCCAGCGCTTGCTTCAACAAACGCTCGCCGCGCCATGCGCGCCACTGCCAGAGCACGATGACCAGGCCCACCAGCAACAGCCCCAGGCTAGTGAACAGGCCCAGCGCCAGCCATTCGCGCCGCTGCGCATCGGTGAAGGCCTCGGCCGTGTCCATCTTGGAGACCAGCAGCCAGTCGCTGCCCGACACGGCACTGGCCGTGGCCAGCACCTGATGGCCCACATAGTCGGTGCCGTAGAACACCCCGCGCATGCCCGAGACAGCCTGCGCCACGACCGCGCCACCTGCCGCGCTGTCGGGGGTGTGCACCGAGAGCGGCGCGTCGTCGCGATGGCGCAGCGGACTCAGGAGCACCACGTTGTCGCCCTCGCGCCCAACCAGCAGCGATTCCGCCGTGCGATTGTTGTTGGGCCAAACCTCCAGCAACGGGTACAGCGTGGTGCGCGCATCCACCACCAGCCAGACGGCGCCCACCGGCTCACTGCCGTCAAACAGCGGCGCCAACTGGCTGAAGAATGCGAAGGCAAAGGCCTCATCGCGCCGCAGCCCTACAGCGGCGGGCTGCGCGCTGTCGAACGCGGTGCGCAGCGCGCCCTGCTCAGGCGCGGGCAGGGCCTCCACGCGCGGCACGGCACCGCCCTGCGCTGGGCTCAGCAGCACACGCCCCTGCAGATCCACCAAGTATGCGGCCGTGTACTGCGTGTGTTCCACCAGCACGCGCAGGCGCTCGCGCACCAGGGCCTCCTGCGCGGGGGTGGGGTCGGCGTGCCAGCGGCGCACGGCCTGGGCATACAGGCCGTCGTCCGTCAGCGCGGCGGCCTCGCCCTTGCGCCGCCGCAGCCAGTCCGCCACGCCAGCCGCCTGGATCTGGCTAACGATGCCCAGACCGCCCTCCACCTGGTGGATATAACGCTGCTCGCGCTTTTGGTAGGTCGTCCACAGGCCCCAGCCCATGCCCACCAGCAACGCCAGCACCACGAGCGGCAGCAGCCACCAAACGCTCAGTGGCGTTCCGTGGCGGGAGGGAGCAGGCTTGCGCATGGGCGTGCTGGGCAGGGATAAGGGGGGTTTCTTTCTTTTTGCACTATGACACAATTCGTAGCACCCTCCTTCACGCGCCCCCCCATGCCGCCCCCCGACCAGCCTACGCCGTCCATCACGCGACGCGACTGCCTCACCCGCAGCCTGGCGCTGTGCGCGGGCGCCCTGGCGGGTCCTGTGGCGGCGCAGCCCAGCTCCGGGCGCTCCAGCATGGTGATCAGCCTCTCGATCGAGCCCGACAGCCTGGACCCCACCATGGCCCCTTCGGCCGCCGTGGGCGAGGTCACGCACTACAACGTGCTGGAGGGCCTGACCAAGATCGAGGAAAACGGCGCGGTCAGCCCGCTGCTGGCCGAGTCCTGGAGCGCAGACGCCAGCGGGCTGGGCTACACCTTCCGGCTGCGTCCGGGCGTGCGCTTTCACGACGGCAAGCCCCTGGATGCGGCCGCGGTGCGCTTCAGCTTTGAGCGCGCCGTGGCGCCGGGCGCCACCAACAAGTCGCGCAAGGCGCTGTTCGACAACATCGCCACCATTGCCACACCCGACGCGCGCACCGTCGCACTCACGCTGCACCGACCCGACGCCAACCTGCTGTTTCGCCTGGGCGAGGGCCCAGCCGTCATCCTGCACCCGGACACTGCCGCGCAAGCCGCCACGCAACCTGTGGGCACGGGCCCCTACCGCGTGGCCGAATGGACCCGCGGCCACAGCATCCTTCTGGCACGCGCCGACCACTACCGGCATGCGCAGCGCCTGCGCATGGACAGCGCCACTTACCGCTTCATCTCCGACCCCGACGCGCAAGAGGCCGCATTACAGGCGGGCGACATCGATCTGTTCTTTCATTTCGCCACGCGCACGATGCGGCGCTTTCAGAACGACACGCGCTACCAGGTACTGATCGGCGCGTCGGGCGGAAAAGGCATGCTGGCACTGAACAATCGGCGTGCGCCCCTGAACGATGTGCGTGTGCGCCGCGCCATCACCCACGCCATCGACCGCGAGGGATTCATCCGCCAAGTGCTCGACGGGCGCGGCACAGCCATCGGCAGCCACTTTGCCCCCACCGACGCAGGCTACCTGCACCTGGACAGCGTGTACCCCTACGACCCGGACCGCGCCCGAGCCCTGCTCAAGGAAGCCGGCGTGACCACGCCGCTCCACCTGCAACTGGCGCTGCCGCCTGCCCCCTATGCACAGGCGGGCGGGCCCGTGGTGGCGCGGTACCTGGCCGCGGTGGGCATCGTCGCCGAGATTGATCGACTGGACTGGCCCCAGTGGCTGGCAGGCCCCTTCAAAGGCCAGTTCGACATGACGCTGATCAATCACGTCGAGCCGCTGGACTACCTGATCTACACCGACCCTGGCTACTACTTCGGCTACGACAGCCAGGCCTACCGCGACCTGGCGCGGCGCCATGCCATGGCCACCAATGCGCGCGAGCGGCAATTGCGCTTTGCCGACTTGCAGCGCCAACTGGCACAGGACGCCGTCAACACCTGGGTCTTCACGCCCAAAATCGGAGCCGTGGTGCGCAAGGGGCTGCGCGGCACTTGGATGAACTACCCCATCTTCGCACACGACATCGGTGCCCTGTGGTGGGAATAAACTCCTGATTTGATAGCTATCTGCGCTTGCTGGATAAGCGCCAGATGCCAATTTGGCTTAAAACTGATCGCCATCCACGTAGTACCACCGCCCGCCTTCGCGCACAAAGCGGCTGCGCTCGTGCAAGCGCACGGCGCGGCCGCCCAGCCGGTAGCGCGCCACAAACTCCACCTCGGCCCGGTCCTCGCCCATGGCGCGGTGCGCGCGCACCGCAAGGCCCAGCCACTTGGCGCCCGCATCAAAATCCAGCGCCGCGGGGCGCGTGCTGGCGTGCCAGGTGGCTTGCAGGTAGTCGGCGCGCTCCTGCACAAAGGCGGTGTAGCGCGAGCGCATGAGGCTCTCGGCATCGGGCGCGGGGGCCGTGTCCCACGCACCAAGGTAGCGGCCACAACAATGGGCCAGCGCCAGCGCCGCGCCCCGGGGGCCACGGCGCCCGCAAGGGCAAGGCGTGCTGTTCACTTCAGGCTGCCAAAGACCTTCTGGAGGATGGCGCTGCCAGCGCCTGCGGGGTTCTGGCGGATCTTGCGCTCCTCCTCGCCGATCATGAAGTACAGGCCGTCCAGCGTCTTGCCCGTGACGTACTGCGCCAGATTGGCGTCTTCCTTCTTCATGAGGCCAAAGTTCGCCGCCCTGCCCGCGAAGCTGTTGTACTGCTGGGTGAGGCCGACCTTCTCGGTGGCCTGATCGACCACGGGCAAAAAGCGCACCCCCAGTGGCTCGCGGGTCTTGTCGGCAAAGAAGCGGGTGACCGAGGTGTCGCCACCGGTCAGGATGTTCTTGGCGTCGGTCACCGTCATGCTCTGCACGGCGCCCACGAGCAGGTCTTTGCCCATGGGCACGGCGGCTTCGGCGGCGCGGTTGATGGTGGTCACCAGCTCGTCGATACGCCGCCCCTGGCCAAACTTGCGCAGCAGCCGGGCCGCATCGTCCAGCTGGCCCGGCAGCCCGATGCGCACCTGGGGGTTGTCCAGAAAACCGCCGGGCTGGCCCAGCAGCGCCACCGCAGCCTCGGCCCCCTTGCCCAGGGCGGCCTTGATGCCGCTTTGCGCATCGGCGCCGGAGAGATCGGCCAGTGACAGGGCGTGTGCCTGCTGCCAGGCGCCCAGCAGCAAGGCCCCGGCGGTGCAAAGGCCTGCGTGGTGAAATTGGCGACGCTGCATGTGGATGTTTTCCCCAAAAAATCAAAAGGGCCCGGGCCCCTGAAGCGCTATTTTTGCAGATGCGCCCGCACGCTTAGACTGTGCAGCGCAATGCCGCAAGGCCAGGAGGTGTTCATGTGGAATATGAGCGTGCCGTGGTGGGAGTTCATCGTGCGTGGCCTGGTGGTCTATGTGTTTCTGCTGGTCTTCCTGCGCCTCACGGGCAAGCGGCAGACGGGGCAGTACGCGCCGTTTGACCTGGTGCTGCTGCTGATCCTGTCGAACGCCGTGCAGAACTCGATGAACGCGGGCGACAACTCATTGGTGGGCGGGCTGATATCGGCCGGCACGCTGATGGGTTGCCATGTGGCACTGTCGAACCTGACCTACCGCATTCGCTGGCTGGAGCGCCTGATCGACGGGCGCCCGCGCGTGCTGGTGCAGGACGGCGTGGTGAATGAGCAGCTGATGCAGAGCGAGCGGATTTCACCCAGTGACCTGGCAGCCGCCCTGCGCGCCGGTGGCTGCCTGCATGCGCACGAGGTGGCGCGCGCCACCATCGAGGTCAACGGGCAGATCACGGTGGTGCTGCGGCCCATGCGCCTGCCACCGGACCAGACATAAAATTTAAGTCTTTTAAGCCTCTAGCGCTTATTCATCAAGCGCCAGCAGCTATCAAAACAAGAGCGCATCACGCCAACGCGCGCTGGATGATGATCTTCTGCACGTCGCTCGTGCCCTCGTAGATCTGGCAC
>DAIQRN010000526.1:0-1766 GCA_036786185.1 Acidovorax sp.
GCTTTGAGCAGCCCTTTGCCATGCTGGAGGCCTGCCACGAGCGCGTGCAGCGCACACTGGGGCTGCTGCAGCGGCTGCGCGACCATGTGCGTGCGCAGGGCGCCGACGAGCAGGCCCGCCAGGCCGCGCGCGACGTGCTGCGCTACTTCGACCTGGCCGCGCCGCTGCACCATGAAGACGAGGAACTGCACGTGTTTCCGCTGCTGCTGGCCCAGGGGGCGCCGGACGTGGTGGCGCTGGTGCAGCGCCTGCAGCAAGACCATGTCCAGATGGCAGCCGATTGGGCGGCTGCGCGCGCGCCGTTGATGGCGCTGTGTGACGGGGATGCCCAGCCCCTGGGCGCGGCGGGTGATGCGCTGGACCGGTTTGCCAGCCGCTACGCCGGGCATATCGCTGCGGAAGAGGGCGCCGCCTACCCGGCCGCCGCCGCGTTGCTGGCCCAGGACGCCCTGGCCGCCATGGGGCGGGAGATGGCGGCCAGGCGCGGGGCGCCGCACTGAGCCTGCTGGGCTATTTTGCTATTTTATTGATAGCTTTTGGCGCTTGCTGGATAAGCGCCAGGTGCCAATTTGGCTTGAAGTTTCAATGCACCACCACCGGGTTCTGCGCCAGGCCCGCATAGCGGTCCAGCGTGTCTTCCACCTCTTCCTGGGTGGGCGTTTCACGCTGCCAGGCCAGGATCTGCTGCTGGAACATCTCGGCCCAGGAGCCGTCCAGATAGACCTCCTTGCCCGAGCGCTTGTCCACGATCTCGAAACCGTGGCGCACCAGCTGGGGTGCGGCGGGCGCGGTGTCGTGCAGCGCCTGGGCGCTGCCTTTTTGCACAGCGTCGGGCAGCATGTGGACCACCACGAAGGATTCGGAGTCGTAGAGCATGTGCATGGTGTTCCCTTTGTCGATATAAGCGTCAGATGACAGCGGGTGTGCAGAGTTCAAGGCCCGGCGGGTTTGTCCTCGGTTGCGGCCCAGTATTTCATGAAAACCGGGGGCCGCCGGGTTCGCGGGGCTTTTGTGCCGGGGTGACGCTTTGTTGCAACATCGCGTGTCAGGAGCGCGGCAGGGGCTTCAGGGCGGACTGCTGCTGCTCAGCTGCAGGTCGGCAAAGTCCCCGTTGGCCTGGGTCAGGCGGATGCGCACGGGCAGGTAGTTCAGGGACGGGGCCACCCACAGCTCGGCCTTCTGGTCGTAGTCCTTGCGCGGCTGGCGCTGCAGCTTGAGGGTGGGCGTGGGGCCGATGGGCAGGTCCAGGGTTTGCGGGCCTTCCACGGAAAAGGTCCAACGGTCGGCGCTGCGGGCGCTCACGGTGGTGAGCGTGATCTGCGTGCCGGGCACAAAGCGGCCCGGGTCGGCGGCCAGCAGGGCGCCGAGCTGGATGAACAGGCTCAGGCGGTCTTGCGCGCCGGGGCCCACGGCGGCTTCGGGCCGGTTGGCGCTGAAGGTGACGCGGCCCTTGGCGTGGTCGAAATGGGCGGCCTGCTCGCTGCGCGACTTGTCGGAAAAGCGCTCGGGCTGCAGACCCTGGGCGGTGATGGCTCCGGTGCTGCGCTGCGCGCGGGTGCCCACAAGAAAGGCGCTGATCTCCTGGCGGGCCTCGTAGCGGCTGCCGTCGTGCTGCCACAGCAGTTCGGCGCGGGCGCTGTAGGCGAATTTCTTGGCCTGGCCACGCACGTCGAACGCAAGCCGCGCGGGCGCGGGCAGGCGCACCGGCGGTGGCGCGGTGCTGGGCGCCTGGCCGGTGCCCGGTGGCGCGACGATGTCCACCCCCG
>DAIQRN010000104.1:0-7791 GCA_036786185.1 Acidovorax sp.
GCAGCGCGTGGTTCTGCACCATGTCGCGCAGCGCGCCGGTCTGGTCGTAGAAGGCGCCGCGTGTTTCCACGCCCAGCTCCTCGGCGATGGTGATCTGGATGTTGGCGATGGTCTCGCGCCGCCACAGGGGCTCGAACAGCGCGTTGCCGAAGCGCATGGCGAACAGGTTCTGCACCGAGGGCTTGCCCAGGTAGTGGTCGATGCGGAACACCTGCTCCTCGCGCAGAACGCGGCGCAGCGTGTCGTTGATGGCCTGGTTCGATTTCAGGTCATGGCCCAGCGGCTTTTCCAGCACCACGCGGGTGTGCGGGCCGTTCAGGCCCACGGCGGCGATCTGCTCGCACACGTTGGTGAACAGGCTGGGCGCGGTGGCCACGTACATCACCACCGTGTCGGCGCCGCGCTCGGCCAGCATGGCGGCCAGCTTGGCGTAGTCGTCTGTCTTGGACAGGTCCATGCGCAGGTAGTGCAGCAGGGCGCCGAAGCGCTCGAACTCGTCGGGCGTGGGGCGCTTGGCCAGGTCCACGCTGTCGAAGCGCGACTGGATCAGGCTGCGGTATTGTTCGTGGCTCAGGTCGTCGCGCGCCACCGCGATGATGCGCCCCCCCTCGGGCAGCGTCCCATGGCGGAACGCCTGGAACAGCGCCGGCATGAGCTTGCGCCAGGCCAGGTCACCGGTGCCGCCGAACAGAACGAGGTCAAAACTCATGGGATGTGTCTCCGTGTGTCGGGGAGGGATTGTAATCTCGTTACATGAAGATTGTGAAAATTTAAGTAATCAAGTTACCATCGGCGGCTGACCACCACCTCCATCGTCCGACCCCATGCCTCTTCGTTGCGACCAAACCCCCGAATGGCCTCTGCTGCAGGCCGCCTTCGCCACCCATGGAAGCCGCCTGGACCTGCGGCAGGCGTTCGCGCAGGACGCGCAGCGGTTCGGCCACTTCAGCCAGCCGGCGCCCCACGTGTTCGCCGACCTGTCCAAGAACCTGTGGGACGCGGCCACCGAAGGCCTGCTGCTGGACATGGCCCGCGCCTGCGGGCTGGAAGCGCGGCGCGACGCGATGTTCGGCGGCCAGGCCATCAACACCACGGAGGGCCGCGCCGTGCTGCACACGCTGCTGCGCCGCCCCTCTGGGCTGGCGCTGCCGGGGGATGACGGCGCCATTGCAGGCTATCTGGCGGATGTGCATGCCACGCTGGATGCCATGCTGGCCTTTGCCGAGACGGTGCGTGCCGATGGTGCGATCACCGACGTGGTAAACATTGGCATCGGCGGCTCGGACCTGGGGCCGCACATGGCCACCTTGGCGCTGGAGGAGTTCCGCGTACCGGGCAAGCGCTTCCACTTCGTCTCCAACGTGGACGGCCACGAACTGCACGGCGTGCTCAAGGCGCTGCGGCCCGAGAGCACACTGTTCCTCATCGCCTCCAAGACCTTCACCACGGCCGAGACCATGGCGAACGCCCGCTCGGCACTGGCCTGGTTCGCGGCGCAAGGCGGGCAGGACGTGGGCCGCCATTTCGCGGCGCTCACCACCAACGTCGAGGCGGCAAAGGCCCTGGGCATCACCACCACCTTCGGCTTCTGGGACTGGGTGGGCGGGCGCTACTCGCTGTGGTCGGCCATCGGCCTGCCGCTGGCCATCGCCATCGGCGCCGCCGGTTTCCGCGACCTGCTGGCGGGTGCCCACGCCATGGACGAGCACTTTCGCACCACACCGCTGGCGCGCAACCTGCCCGTGCGCCTGGGCCTGCTCGACGTGTGGTACCGCAATTTCCACGGTTTCACCAGCCGCTGCATCGCGCCTTACCATGCGGCGCTGCGCCGCCTGCCCGCCTACCTGCAGCAGCTGGAGATGGAGAGCAACGGCAAGCGCGTGGGGCTGGACGGCCAGCCGCTGCCCTACGCCACGTCCCCCGTGCTGTGGGGCGAGCCGGGCACCAACGGCCAGCATGCCTTCTTCCAGATGCTGCACCAGGGCACGGACGTGCTGCCGCTGGAGCTGATTGCCGTGCGCCGCGCAGCGCACGACCTGCCAGGCCACCATGAGAAGCTGCTGGCCAACGCCCTGGCGCAGGCCCAGGCGCTGATGGTGGGCAAGCAGGGGCAGGACGGGCACCGCCACTTCCCGGGCAACCGGCCCAGCACCTTTTTGCTGCTGGACGTGCTCACGCCCGCATCGCTGGGCGCGCTGATCGCGCTGCAGGAACACCGCGTGTTCGTGAGCGGCAGCCTGTGGGGCCTCAACAGCTTCGACCAGTGGGGCGTGGAGCTGGGCAAGGTGCTGGCCGCCGACCTCGAACAGCGCCTGGCCTCGGGCGATGGGGCGGGGCTCGATGGATCGACGGCAGGCTTGCTGGCGCGCCTGCAGGGCACGCAAGATAGTCAAAAATAATAGCTGCCAGCGCTTGATGGGTAAGCGCTGGAGGGCAATTTAACCCTTGAAAAAGTTCACCGGCAGGCCTGGTACTTCCACCCGCATCTGCAGCAGCGACCCGGCGGGCACGGCGGCGTTGTGCTCTGCCTGCGGCCGCCCGGCGCGCGCCGAGGTGATGTAGAGCGTGCGCAGATCGTCCCCGCCAAAGCACGGCATGGTGGGGCACAGCACCGGCGTGGCAATGCGTTGCAGCACGGCGCCTGACGGTGCCAGCTGCAGCACGCAACCGCCCTCGTACATGGCCACCCAGTAGTTGCCCTCCACATCCACCGCCGCGCCATCGGGGCGGCCGC
This sequence comes from Acidovorax sp., assembly GCA_036786185.1. Classification (GTDB taxonomy): domain Bacteria; phylum Pseudomonadota; class Gammaproteobacteria; order Burkholderiales; family Burkholderiaceae_C; genus Acidovorax. Next base: position 2,735 of record DAIQRN010000104.1, read on the forward strand.
CGTAGGGCTGGCCTTCCACCTTGCGGTCGAAATGCACCCAGGGGCGGCGGTGGGCGACGGTACCCGTGGCCACGTCAAAGTCGAACTGGTCGATGCGGTGCTCCGGCGTGTTGGCCCAGTACAGCGTGCGGTCGTCCGGGCTGAAGGCCAGGCCGTTGGCCGTGAAGTTGTCGCCCGCCATCTGCTGCAGCGCGTACCCGCCGCCGCTGGCCGCCAGCCGCCACAGCGCCGCGCCGGGCACCGTGCGCGGCGTGATGACCGAGCCCGCCCAGAAGCGGCCCGCGGTATCGCAGCGGCCATCGTTCAGCCGCAGCGTGCGCGTGTCGTGCGCCTCGGCGGGCAGGCGTGCCAGGCAGGCGAGGGCGGCGGTGGCGGTGTCCAGGGTGTAGAAACCGTCACGTAACCCGATTACTATTTTTGTGCCGCCCGCCGGTGCGCAGCAGCCGGGCTCACTGGGCAGGGCCCACTGCCGGTGGCGGCCGTCCGCAGGGCTCCAGGCATGGACGGCCAAGCCTGCAATGTCACACCAATACAGGGAGCGCTCCAGGGGGTGCCAGAACGGCGATTCGCCCAATTCGGCAGGGGGCAGGGGCAGGACTTGCAGGAACATGGCTTGATTGGCGGTGGTTATTAAGTTACATTCTAGGGCCCTACAGGCCCGATGGAGCAAGCCCCATGCATTCAGTCATTGCGCGCGTCACGGCCCGCATCATCCAGCGCAGCGTGGCCACCCGCGCCGCCTACCTGGAGGGCGTGGACGCCATGATCCGGCGCCAGCCCCCGCAGGACCGCATGGGTTGCGCCAACCTGGCCCATGCCTACGCCGCCCTGCCCGGCGCCGAGAAGTTCAAGGTCACCGTCGAGAAGGCGCCCAACATCGGCGCGGTGACAGCCTACAACGACATGCTGTCGGCCCACCAGCCGTACCAAAGTTACCCCGCCATCCTGCGCGACGAAGCCGCCCGCCACCAGGCCACCGTGCAGGTGGCTGGCGGCGTGCCCGCGATGTGTGACGGCGTCACGCAGGGCACGCCCGGCATGGAGCTGTCGCTGTTCTCCCGCGATGCCATCGCCATGGCCACGGCGGTGGCGCTGTCGCACGACGTGTTCGACGGCGCGCTGCTGCTGGGCGTGTGCGACAAGATCGTGCCCGGCCTGTTGATTGGCGCGCTGCACTACGGGCACCTGCCCTGCGTGTTCGTGCCCGCGGGCCCCATGGGCACGGGCCTGTCCAACAAGGACAAGGCCCAGGTGCGCGAGCGGTACGCCCAGGGCCTGGTGGGCCGCGATGAACTGCTCAAGGCCGAGTCGGCCGCGTACCACAGCCCCGGCACCTGCACCTTCTACGGCACGGCCAACAGCAACCAGATGCTGCTGGAAGCCATGGGCCTGCATGTACCGGGCGCGGCGTTTGCGCATCCCGGCACCGCCGAGCGCGAGGCCTTCACGCGCCAGGCCGTGCGCACGGTGCTCTCCATTGGCAAGCGCGGCCCGCGCTTCACGCCCATCGGCCGGCTGGTGGACGAGCGCTGCATCGTCAACGCCATGGTGGCGCTGCTGGCCACGGGCGGCTCCACCAACCACCTGATCCACTGGGTGGCCGTGGCGCGCAGCGCGGGCATCCTGATCGACTGGACGGACTTTGACGAACTCTCCAGCGCCGTGCCGCTGCTGGCCCGCGTATACCCCAACGGCGACGCCGACGTGAACCAGTTCCAGGCCGCAGGCGGCCCGGCGTGGATCCTGCGCGAGCTGCTGGCCGCTGGCCTCATGCACCCCGACGTGGCGAGCGTGAACGAGGGCGGCATCGCCGCAGGCGGGCAGGGCGCCCCGGCCGTGTCGGGCGACGATAGCGTGCTGCGCCCGGTGTCCCACCCCTTCTCGCACACCGGCGGGCTGCGCCTGCTGCAGGGCCGCCTGGGCCGCGCGGTGATCAAGGTGTCGGCCGTGCCCGAAGACCGCCACATCATCGAAGCACCCGCCCGCGTGTTCGACTCGCAAGAAGCCTTGCTCGCCGCCTTCAGCGCGGGCGAGGTGCAGCAGGACATGGTGGCCGTGGTGCGCTTTCAGGGCCCGCAGGCCAATGGCATGCCCGAGCTGCACAAGCTCACCCCCCCGCTGGCCGTGCTGCAGAACCAGGGCTTTCAGGTGGCGCTGGTGACCGACGGCCGCATGAGCGGCGCCTCGGGCAGGGTGCCCGCCGCCATCCATGTCACGCCCGAGGCGCTGGCCGGTGGCCCGCTGGCCAAGGTGCGCGACGGCGACATTGTGCGCGTGGACGCCGTGGCCGGAACGCTCGACGTGCTGGTGGACGAGGCCACTTGGGACGCCCGCACGCCCGCCCCCTACAACGCCCCATCCCAAACCGGCTTTGGCCGTGAACTGTTTGCCAACTTTCGCCGCCATGCTGGCGGCGCCGAACAAGGAGCCTGCACATGGTTGTAACCACCACCGCTTCCTCTGCCATGGATCCGCTGGATATTGCCCGCCACGGCCCCGTCATCCCTGTCATCGTCATCGACCGCGTGGAAGACGCGCTGCCCCTGGCCGAGGCCCTGCTGGCCGGTGGCGTGAAGGTGCTGGAGGTCACGCTGCGCACCGCCGCGGGCCTGCCCGCCATCGAGTCAATAGCCCGCAACCTGCCCGAAGCGGTGGTGGGCGTGGGCACGGTGCTCAACGCCGACGACGCCCGCCGCGCCAGCGAAGCCGGTGCCCGTTTTGCCGTGAGCCCCGGCTATACCTCGCCCGTAGGCAGCGCCTGCAAGGGCTTGAACCTGCCGCTGCTGCCCGGCGTGGCCACATCCAGCGAGATCATGACGGCGCTGGCTGATGGTTTCAGCTTTCTCAAGCTGTTCCCGGCCGAGGCGGTGGGCGGCATCCCGTTGCTCAAGTCCTGGGCCAGCCCGTTTGGGCAGGTGAGTTTTTGCCCCACCGGCGGCATCACCCCCGCCACTGCGCCCAACTACCTGTCGCTGCCCAATGTGCGCTGTGTGGGCGGCTCGTGGCTCACGCCCGCCGATGCGGTGCGCGCGGGCGACTGGGCGCGCATCACCGAACTAGCGCGTGCAACGCAAGCGTTGCGTACCGCTGCATAAGAGAATTTTGATAAAAAAGGCTATAGCGCTTTATGGTAAAGCGTTAATAGCTATCAAATTTATAGTAATGGTGGTGCGCGACAGCATTTGGCGGCGCCCCTTTGACAGCCATTCTGTCGTGGCAAAAGACCCATCAGAAAAACCTGCAGGCCGTGAGACCTGCAGGTTTTTTGAGGGGACTGGGGGCAGGGCGGCTGAGCGGGCTATGCGCCGACTGCTCAAACCTTGAGCGAGCGCTCGATGTCCGTCAGCTTGTAGCGCGCCAGGGCGAGGTTGCCCTTGGCCTTGTCGAGCACCAGGTACAGGAACAGGCCCAGGTTGTTGGGCACCAGACGGATCAGGTGGTACTGGTCACCCAGGGTGATGAGGATGTCCTCGATGCCACGGCGCAGGCCCAGCATTTCCACGGTCTTGAGTTTTGCCCGGACCACTTCGGTGTTGCCTGCAGCCGCGAGGCCCAGGTCCATGCCTCCGCCCGCCTGCGCCAGGCACATGCCGCTTCGGTAGTCCACCAGCGCTACCGCTTGCGCGCCGTCAATGGTCATTGCGGCATCCATACATTGCTTCAGGTTGGAACTCATATCGTCGGTTTGCAAAAGGTTGTGGGTGTGTTGTTGAGCCAGTTCGTCCATGGCGCTGAGCTTGCCCAGCTGTTCCATCAGGATGAACCACAGGGTCTGGGGGCTGCTGTCGGGCAGTTGGTACACATGGGTGCGTGCCATTTGTGCGGGCGGCGCGGCCTTGAAGATGGCTTCTTCCATCAACGCGTTGGGCGTCAGAAAGGCCCAGACCACCGCAGGGCTCTGGGGGGCCAGCCACTCCAGCGTGGCGCGCACCAGGTTCACCGAACCCGGGCCCACCAACAGGATCACGGCTGCGCTGGCGGGCGAGGGCAGTTGCACCTCCTTCGCGCTGGTGGGGCGTAGCCAGTCGATCATGGGCGCCACGCTGGCGTCGGCCAGCGGCACCTGCAACCAGGGCCCGGGGCCAGACGCATTGGCCACCCCTAGTTGTGCCAGGGCATGCAAGCCCAGTCGAGCGGTCAGATCAAGAACGGTGACGGTGGGGGGAGTAAACGCCATGGTCGTGAAGGGGAGGTGGGGCTCCGAAACGAGGCGTTGGGAGGGAGATCGCCAGCAAATCCACGCAAATGAGGACGGAACGCCCAGAATTGTATCGAGATATAACTAATTCACCGAACCTCCGGTAATGGCGTATTCGGCATGAGGGCTTATGAATTGTTGATATGTGTTAACTACTGAAATCGCATATAGCCTGAGCTGCAAGGTTTCCTGTCGCCATGAAAAAAGCCCGCAGGCCATGAAGCCTGCGGGCTTGGGGGAGCAGAGCCGAGGGCTCAGCTGGCAGGCAATTACATGCCCATGCCGCCCATGCCACCCATGCCGCCCATGTCGGGCATGCCGCCACCAGCAGGAGCGTCATCCTTCGGAGCCTCAGCCACCATGGCTTCGGTCGTCAGCAGCAGCGATGCCACGGAAGCGGCGTTCTGCAGAGCGGTACGGGTCACCTTCGTGGGGTCCAGGATGCCCAGTTCGAGCATGTCGCCGTACGTGTCGTTGGAGGCGTTGAAGCCGTAGTTGCCCTTGCCGGCCAGCACGGCGTTCACCACCACCGAGGCTTCGCCACCGGCGTTGTTCACGATTTCGCGCAGGGGCGCTTCGATGGCCTTGAGCACCAGCTTGATACCGGCTTCCTGGTCGGCGTTGTCGCCCTTGACCGAGTCGCCCACGGCTTGCTTGGCGCGCAGCAGGGCCACGCCGCCACCGGCCACGACGCCTTCTTCCACAGCTGCGCGCGTGGCGTGCAGTGCGTCTTCCACGCGGGCCTTCTTTTCCTTCATTTCGACTTCGGTGGCAGCGCCGACCTTGATCACGGCCACACCGCCGGCCAGCTTGGCCACGCGCTCTTGCAGCTTTTCGCGGTCGTAGTCGGACGTGGCTT
>DAIQRN010000105.1:0-7787 GCA_036786185.1 Acidovorax sp.
CCGGCCTCCGTCAACTGCGCGCCCCCGCCGCCCGCCCCGCCCACGGCCCGCACCACCAGCGGCGCGCCCGCCAGGTTGGTGAGCGTGTCCACCGCCTGCCAGGCGGCCTTGTAACTCACGCCCACCACCCGCGCCGCCTGCGATATGGAGCCAGTGCCGCCGATCTGTTTGAGGATGTCGATGCGCTTGTCGGTGAGCGCGTGGCCCAGGGCGGCCGAGAGGGAGAAAGCTGCGTCTTGCATACAGCGATGATGCTACGCTTTGAGGCCATGTCGTCCCCTGCCCGCCCCCCCATCCGCCCGTGGCCGCCCTGCGCCTGAACCTTCGCACCTGGCTGCTGGGCCTGTCGCTGTTGACCACGCTGCCGCTGCTGGTGTTTGCGCTGTCGGTGGTGTGGGAGTTCAAGGAATTCCAGCAGCGCACGCTGGTACAGCAACTGGAGCGCCGCAGCAATGAACTGGCCCACACCGTGGCCGTGGAGCTGCAGGGCACGCTGGGCACGCTCAATGCGCTGGCCGAATCCGACGCCGCCCTGACGCTGGACGTGCCCAGCCTGTATGCCCACGCCCAGCGCATCGTGGCAAGGCACGACGACATGCGCGCCATTTCGCTGGCGACGGAGGACAGCCTAGTGTTCACGACCTCCATCCCACTGGGCCGCACGGGCATGCCAGCAAGTACACCCGACCGCGTGCACCTTGCGCTGCAAACGCAGACTCCCAACGTCTCTGGGCCGTTCACCTCCCCTACCAAGCGCGTGCCGGTGGTAGCCCTGACCGTGCCTGTGGTGCAACAAGGTCTGGCCACCTACGCCCTGCGCGGCATCCTGACGGTGGAATCCATCAACCGCCTGGTGTCCACCGATCGCCTGCCCGCCGGCTGGGTGGTGAGCATTGCGGATGCCAATGGGATTGTGGTGGCGCGCAGTCACGACGCCGCGCGCTACGTAGGCCAGCCAGCCAGCGCCTCGTTTCGACAGGGCATGCGTGCCACCGATGCGGCCAGCGCCTTCCTGGGCTCCACGCTGGAGGGCGCGCCCACCATGCACCTGGTGCGGCCCGTGTTCGGCTTTGACTGGTACCTGGGCATGGCCGTGCCGCTCACCATCCTCAACGCCCCGGTCACGGCCATGCTGTGGCACATGGCCGGGCTGGGCCTGCTGTGGCTGGCGCTGTCGCTGGTGGCCGCCATTGCGTTTTCGCGCTACCTGCTGCGCCAGATGAAAGAGGTCGCCCACGCCATGAACCCCGCCATCGAGGCGCCGCCCAACGAGACGCCACTGCGAGTGTCGGAGCTGATCGCCATCGTCCAGCAGTTTCATGCCACTCGGCACCGCGAAGCCGCGCTGCGCGACGACCGCGACGGGGCCGTGATTGCGCGCGAGCAGGTTCAGGACCTGTACGACCACGCTCCCTGCGGCTACCACTCGCTGGACCGCGACGGCCGCGTGCTGCGCATGAACCAGACCGAGCTGCACTGGCTGGGCCTCCCCCTGGACCAAGTGCAGGGCCGCGCCTTCAGCGACTTCCTGACCCCGGCCAGCCGCCAGATCTTTGATGAGCGCTTCTCGCTGTTTGTGCGCGAGGGCCAGATCAAGGACCTGGAGCTGGAGCTGCACACCGCATCCGGCAGCGCCATGCCCATCCTCGTGGGTGCCACGGCCATCCGCGATGCACAGGGCCATTTTGTGTCCTGCCGCTCCACCGTGTTCGACCACACCGAAAAGAAGCGCGTGCAGGCTCAGCTGGAGCAGTTGGCCCGCAGCGACGCGCTGACGGGCCTGAGCAACCGGCGCGACTTTTACGACAAGGCCGAGCACGAGATCACGCGCAGCCGCCGCAGCGGTCAGGCGTTCTGCGTGCTGATGCTGGACGTGGACTACTTCAAGAAGATCAACGACCAGTACGGCCACGCGGGTGGCGACGACGTGCTGCGGCAGCTGGCGCAGTTGCTGGTGGCCCAGATGCGCTCCATGGACCTGCCCGCCCGTCTGGGCGGCGAGGAGTTTGCAGTGCTCATGCCAAGCACCCCGCTGGCCGACGCCGTCCAGGCCGCCGAGCGCCTGCGCATCGCCCTGCAGGACACGCCCATCGCGTTGGGCAGCGGACAGATGGTGAACATCACCGCCTCGCTGGGCCTGGCCCAGTGGGAGGCCAGCGACCCGGACATCGACGCCCCCCTGCAGCGCGCCGACGCCGCCCTGTACCGCGCCAAGGCCACGGGGCGCAACCGGCTTTGCACCGAACCGGACGCCCGGGATTGACCTGACGCAACCTGCCGCCACCCGCGCGGCAGCGGCGCGACACCGGGCTTGCCTATACTCTCGCTATTCCAACCATGAATAGCGCTTTGCGCCCAACTGCCATGCCGACTCGCTCTGCCCACTCTGCCCGCCCCGCCCTCTTCTTGCGCGCCCTGGCCACCGCCAGTGTGTGCTGCGCCGTGCTGTCCACCGCCCAGGCCGACACCGTGTCGGTGGCCGTGGCCGCCAACTTCACGGCGCCCATGCAGAAGATTGCCGCCGCCTTCGAGGCCGACACCGGCCACAAGGCCGAGCTGTCGTTTGGGGCCACGGGCAAGTTCTACGCGCAGATCACCAACGGCGCGCCGTTCCAGATCCTGCTGTCTGCCGACGACACCACGCCCGCCAAGCTGGAGAAGGAAGGCAAGGCCGTTGCCAACTCGCGCTTCACCTACGCCATCGGCACGCTGGTGCTGTGGAGCGCGCAGCCCGGCTATGTCGATGCCCAGGGCGCCGTGCTCAAGACCGGCGACTTCAAGCACATCGCCATCGCCAACCCCAAGCTCGCACCCTACGGCGCCGCGGCCGTGCAGGTGATGGACAAGCTCGGCGTCGCCACGGCGCTGCAACCGCGCTTTGTGCAGGGCGAGAACATCGCGCAGACCTTCCAGTTCGTCAGCACCGGCAACGCGCAGCTGGGCTTTGTCGCGCTGTCGCAGGTGATGGTGGACGGCAAGATCAGCAAGGGCTCGGCCTGGCAGGTGCCCGCCGACCTGCACGAGCCCATCCGCCAGGACGCCGCGCTGCTCACCCCCGGCCAGGGCAACGCCGCCGCCGCCGCGCTGCTCACCTACCTGCGCGGCGACAAGGCGCGGGCCGTCATCCAGTCCTACGGCTATTCATTTTGATAGCTTTTTGATAGCTGCCAGCGCTTGATACATATTGGTTTCAATGCTATTCATGATTGAAACCCTTTAACATCAAGCGCTACCAGCTTCTATTTCAATAGCATGACCCTGAACCCCGGAGACTGGTCCGCCATCGGTTTAACGCTGCGGCTGGCCGCCACCACCATGGCGCTGCTGCTGGTGCTGTGCACGCCGCTGGCCTGGTGGCTGGCGCACACGCCATCGCGCTGGCGCGGGCCGGTGAGCGCCGTGGTGGCGCTGCCGCTGGTGCTGCCGCCCACGGTGATCGGCTTTTACCTGCTGATCACCATGGGGCCGAACGGACCCATCGGACAGTTCACGCAGTGGCTGGGCGTGGGCGCCCTGCCCTTCACCTTCTGGGGGCTGGTGGCGGGCTCGCTGATCTATTCGCTGCCGTTCGCGGTGCAGCCGTTGCAGGCCGCCTTCGAGGCCATCGGCACCCGGCCGCTTGAAGCTGCTGCCACGCTGGGCGCTGGGCCGCTGGACCGTTTCTTCACCGTGGCGCTGCCGCTGGCGCGCTCGGGTTTCATCACCGCCGCCATCCTCAGCTTTGCGCACACGGTGGGCGAGTTTGGCGTGGTGCTGATGCTGGGCGGCAACATCCCCGGCCAGACGCGCGTGGTGTCGGTCCAAATCTATGACCATGTGGAAGCGCTCGAATACGCGCAGGCGCACTGGCTGGCAGGGGGCATGGTGGTCTTCTCGTTTGTGGTGCTGCTGTGCCTGAACCTCACACGCCGCCGTGCGTCCATGGTGTCGTGATGGCTCTAGCCCCTCACCAAATCACAGCGCGCCTGGCGCTAACGCGCCCCGGCTTCACGCTCGACGTGGACCTGCAGTTGCCCGGGCGCGGCGTGACGGCCCTGTTCGGCCCCTCGGGCTGCGGCAAGACCACCTGCCTGCGCGCCATCGCGGGCCTCACGCGCGCACAGCCGGGCCGCGTGGAGGTCAACGGCGAGGTCTGGCAGGACGATGCCCAGGGCATCTGGCGCGCCACGCACGAGCGCGCGCTGGGCTATGTGTTCCAGGAGGCCAGCCTGTTCGACCACCTGAACGTGCACGGCAACATCGCCTACGGCCAAAAGCGCACGCCGCCCGCGCGCCGCAAGGTGGCGCTGGAGCAGGCCGTGGAGCTGCTGGGCATTGGCCACCTGATGCAGCGCAAGCCCCAGGCCCTGTCGGGCGGCGAGCGCCAGCGCGTGGCCATTGCCCGCGCCCTGGCCACCAGCCCGCGCCTGCTGCTGATGGACGAGCCCCTGGCCGCGCTCGACGCGCAGCGCAAGGCCGAGGTGCTGCCCTATCTGGAGAAGCTGCACCGCACGCTGGACATTCCCGTGCTGTACGTGAGCCATTCCATCGACGAGGTCGCGCGCCTGGCCGAACACCTGGTGCTGCTGCAGGACGGCGCGGTGCGGGCCCAGGGCCGCACCGATGAGCTGATCGTGCGCCTGGACCTGCCCCTGGCCCACGGCGACGCCGCCGCCACGGTGATCGAAGGCACGGTGCTGCAGCACGATGCACACGACCACATCACCACCGTGGGGTTCAACGGCGGGCAGCTGCAGCTGGTCAGCCCCACGCCACGCGCCCCCGGCGAGCCGCTGCGCCTGCGCGTGCAAGCGCGCGACGTGAGCCTGGCCCGTGCCCCGGCCAGCGACACCAGCATCCTCAACATCCTGCCCGCCACCGTGGCAGCGTTGTCAGAAGATAGCCCCGGCCAGCTGATGGTGGCACTGGACGCAGGCCCCACGCGGCTGCTGGCCCGGGTCACGCAGCGCTCGGCCGCGGCGCTGGCGCTGGCGCCCGGTCAGGCCGTGTTTGCGCAGGTCAAGGGCATTGCCATCGTGAACTGAGGCCACGGCGGCCCGGTCGGCGGGTCGGCCCGTTCAGGGCTGTCCAAATCCCAGCCGCCGCAACACGGCCTGCGCCGCTGGTTGCCGCAGGGCCTGGGCAAATGCCTGCGCCGCAGCGGGTGCATCGGCGCGCACCGTCAAGCCATAGGCGGCCCCCACCTGCAGTGCCGGTGGCAGTTGCACCACGCGCAGGCGCGGCAGCTCGGCCTGCGCGGCCACGGCGTTGGTGCAGTAGGTCAGAAACACGTCGGCCTGGCGCTGCTCCATCACCCAGGCATAGGTGCCCCGGCCCGCGGGCGGCTTGGGTGAGCTGGCGCCGCCCGTGAGCTTGAGCGCCTTGGCGTCCAGCTGCGCATAGGCGCCGGGCTGCAGCGTGTCGGCCTGGCGAAACAGGGCCCAGGCGTAGTCACCCGAGGGGTCGGCCTTGGGGGTGGAGGTGCCCACGCGCACATCGGTGCGCAGCAAGGTGGCCAGCAGGGTGTCGGGCGTTGCGCTGATCTGCTCGCTGGTGATCGCGCACAGCGCGTTGCGCGTGAACACCACCGGCGCCTGCCAGCCGCCACGGGCCGCCAGGCGCTGGGGGTGGTCGGTATCGGCCGAGGCAAACACCTGCGCGGGCTCGCCTTTTTCGATGCGCTCGCGCAGCAGGCCCGAGGCGCCGAAGGTCAGCGCCAGCTTCTGGCCCGTGCGGGCCTCGTGGTCGCGTGCGATTTCGGTGAAAGCCTCGCGCAGGCTGCCTGCGGCATAAACCTGCACGGGGGCCGCATCAGCCACGGGGGCCTTGGTGGGCGCCGTCGAACACGCGGACAGGGTCAGCACGGCGGCTGCAACGGCCGCCGCCACCGGGGTGGGGTATGCCATGCCGCCCGCTCACTTCGCCGCGTTCGGGAAGAACAGCTGCTCGCCGCCGATCTTGTAGTCCGCAATGGCCTGCTGGCCCACGGGCGACACGACCCAGTCCACGAACTTCTGCGCGTCCTGCGCCTTCACGTGCGGGTGCTTGGCGGGGTTGACGACCATCACGCCGTATTGGTTGAAGAGCTTGGTGTCGCCTTCGACCAGCACGGCCAGGTCGGCGCGGTTCTTGAAGTTGAGCCAGGTGCCGCGGTCGGCCAGCACATAGGCGCCGCTGGACGCCGCGATGTTGAGCGCAGGGCCCATGCCGCAACCGCATTCCTTGTAGCCGCTGCCTTTTGAGGGTTGTGCGGTGTCGGCGCCCGCCAGCTTCCAGTAGCGCAGCTCGGCAGCGTGGGTGCCGCTCTTGTCGCCGCGCGAGACGAAGTTGCCGTTGGCTGCGGCCAGCTTTTGCAGCGCCTGCACGATGTCCTTGCCCTTGGTACCTACGGGGTCGTTCTTGGGGCCGATCAGGATGAAGTCGTTGTACATCACGGGGTAGCGCTTGACGCCCCAGCCGTCGGCCACGAACTTGTCCTCGGCCACCTGGTCGTGCACGAACAGCACGTCGGCATCGCCCCGGCGCGCCATGTCCAGAGCCTGGCCCGTGCCCAGCGCCACCACCTTGATGTCCAGGCCGCTGGCCTTCTTGAACTCGGGCAGCAGATGCCCAAACAGGCCCGACTGCTCGGTGGACGTCGTGGACGCCATGGTGATGCTCTGGGCGGACGCCACCCCGGAAACTACAAAAACAATAGCTGCCAGCGCTTTAGGGATAAGCGCTGCAGCACGAAAAGACTTGAAATTATTCATACCAGTTCTCCTTTGACAAACAAACGGGCGGCCTCGGGCAGGGGGCCGTTGAAAAAATCGTGCACGGGCAGGTCGGCCACCAGACGGCCATGCTCCATATAGATCACGCGGCTGGCCAGGCGCTTGACCTGGCCCAGGTTGTGGCTGCTGAACACCATGGTCACGGGGTATGCCGGACCCGCCGCGCCATGGCTGGCGGCAAAGTCGGCCATCAGCGCCTCGACCTCGCGCTTGGCGTGGGGGTCGAGGCTGGCGGTGGGCTCGTCGAGCAGCAGCACATCGGGCCGCAGCGCCCAGGCGCGGGCCAGAGCCACGCGCTGCTGCTGGCCGCCCGACAGGGTGCGCGCGTTCTGCGCGGCAATGTCCTGCAGGCCCACGCGCTGCAAGGCCGTGAGCGCCTTCAGGCGCGCCTCGCGCCAGCGCGTGCCGCGCAGCCACAGGGCCAGCGCCACATTGTTCTGCGCGCTGGTGCGCAGCATGTGCGGGCGCTGGAACAGCATGGCCTGGCGCAGGGCCGTGTTGCGCTGCAGGTCGCCCCCATGGGCTTCAGCCAGACCATGCAGCACGCGCAGCAGCGTGCTTTTGCCACTGCCATTGGCGCCGACCAGCGCCACGCGCTCACCGGGCGCGATGCCCAGCGTCACCTGATCGAGCGCCTGCACGGCGCCGTAGCGCACGCTGACCTGGCGCAGGTCCATCCAACTTTTTTCAGCGCTTGTACTCATGCCGCCACCCCCACGGCCATCCCGGGGACAGAACCTTCCACGCGCTCGCGCCAGCGGCGCACCAGGGCGATCAGCACATTGAGGGCCAGCACCACGGCGAGCAGGATGATGCCCAGCGCCAGCGCCAGGGGCAGGTCGCCCTTGCTGGTTTCGAGCGCGATGGCGGTGGTCATCACGCGCGTGAAGCCGTCGATGTTGCCGCCCACGATCATCACCGCGCCCACCTCGGAGATGGCGCGGCCAAACGATGCCAGCAGCACCGTGAGCAAGGCATAGCGCTCGTCCCAGGCCAGCAGCAGGCTGCGCAGCAGCGGGCCGGCGCCCATGGAGT
>DAIQRN010000106.1:0-7771 GCA_036786185.1 Acidovorax sp.
ATCGTGCCCACGTTCACGTGGGGCTTGGTACGTTCGAACTTACCTTTTGCCATTTCAATTTCTCCAAAGAGCAATGCCTGTGTCAGGGTTTAACGTCTGCACCCGATTGCTGATTCGTCCCGCACAAGGCAACAGGACGGCACCGGGTCGCAGATTGCAAAAAAATTTGCTATTCTTTTGATAGCTTCCAACGTTTGATAGACAAGCACTGGAAGCCTATTTAACACTTATTTTGTGCGCGCAGCCATGATGGCTTCGGACACGTTGCGAGGTGCCTCGCTGTAGTGCTTGAATTCCATCGTGTACGTGGCACGGCCTTGCGTGGCCGAGCGCAGCGCGGTCGAGTAGCCAAACATTTCCGACAGGGGCACTTCCGCGCGGATGGCCTTGCCGCCGCCCACGATGTCGTCCATGCCCTGCACCATCCCGCGGCGGCTGGACAAGTCGCCCATCACGGTGCCGGCATAGTCTTCCGGCGTCTCGACTTCCACGGCCATCATGGGCTCCAGGATCACGGGGTTGGCCTTGCGGGCGCCTTCCTTGAAGCCGAAGATGGCGGCCATCTTGAACGCCAGTTCGTTCGAGTCCACATCGTGGTACGAACCGAAGTGCAGCGTGACCTTGACGTCCACCACGGGGTAGCCGGCCAGCACGCCTTGCGTCACGGCTTCGTTGAAACCCTTCTCCACGGCCGGGATGAATTCGCGAGGAACCACACCGCCCTTGATGGCGTCGACGAACTCGATGCCCTTGCCGGCTTCGTTGGGTTCGATCTTGAGCACGACGTGACCGTACTGACCCTTACCACCGGACTGGCGCACGAACTTGCCTTCGGCTTCTTCCACCGTCTTGCGGATGGTTTCGCGGTAGGCCACCTGGGGCTTGCCCACGTTGGCTTCCACGCCGAATTCACGCTTCATGCGGTCCACGATGATTTCCAGGTGCAGCTCGCCCATGCCGGAAATAATGGTCTGGCCCGATTCTTCGTCGGTGCGCACACGGAAGGAAGGGTCTTCGGCCGCCAGGCGCTGCAACGCGATGCCCATTTTTTCCTGGTCGGTCTTGGTCTTGGGTTCGACTGCCTGCGAAATCACGGGCTCGGGGAACACCATGCGCTCAAGAACGATGGGCGAACCGATGTCGCACAGGGTTTCGCCCGTGGTCACTTCCTTCAGGCCGACGCACGCAGCGATGTCACCGGCGCGGATTTCTTCCACTTCCTGGCGCTCATTGGCGTGCATCTGCACGATACGGCCGATGCGCTCCTTCTTGCCCTTGATGGAGTTGTAAACCGTGTCTCCCTTGGTCAGCACGCCGGAGTACACGCGCACAAAGGTCAACTGGCCGACGAAGGGGTCGGTCATCAGCTTGAAGGCCAGCGCGGAGAACTTCTCGCTGTCATCGGCCTTGCGGGTGACAGGCTTTTCGTCTTCGTCGGTACCGGCCACGTCGGGAATGTCCGTCGGTGCAGGCAGGAAGTCGAGCACGGCGTCCAGCATGCGCTGCACACCCTTGTTCTTGAAGGCGGTGCCGCACAGCATGGGCTGGATTTCGCAGGCGATGGTGCGCTGACGCAGACCGGCCAGGATTTCCTCTTCCGAGAGGCTGCCTTCTTCCAGGTACTTGTTCATCAGCTCTTCGCTGGCCTCGGCAGCAGCCTCGACCATCTTCTCGCGCCATTCGTTGCACACATCCACCAGATCGGCGGGAATGTCGCGGTATTCGAACTTCATGCCCTGGGAGGCTTCATCCCAGTAGATGGACTTCATCTTGATGAGGTCCACCACGCCTTCGAACTTGTCTTCAGCGCCGATCGGCACCACGACGGGCACAGGGCTGGCCTTCAGGCGCAGCTTCATGCCTTCGACGACCTTGAAGAAGTTGGCGCCGGTACGGTCCATCTTGTTCACAAAGGCCAGACGGGGCACCTTGTGCTTGTTCGCCTGGCGCCACACGGTTTCGGACTGGGGTTGCACGCCACCCACGGCGCAATAGACCATGACAGCACCGTCGAGCACGCGCATGGAGCGCTCGACTTCAATCGTGAAGTCCACGTGGCCGGGGGTGTCGATGATGTTGATGCGGTGCTCGGGGCGGGACAGGTCCATGCCCTTCCAGAAGCAGGTCACGGCCGACGAGGTGATCGTGATGCCGCGCTCTTGCTCCTGCTCCATCCAGTCGGTGGTGGCTGCGCCGTCGTGCACTTCACCCAGTTTGTGGGTCACGCCGGTGTAGAACAGGATACGTTCGGACGTCGTGGTCTTGCCGGCGTCGATGTGGGCCGAGATACCGATATTGCGGTAGCGCTCGATGGGAGTCTTGCGAGCCATGGTAAATCCTTGGATGGGTCGTGTTATCTGGGGGACGGGGCGGCCATTGTGAGGCTGCCGTCCGTCAATTTTGTGACCGTCTCAATCGCCACAAGGCTGCAGGCAAAAATGCCGGCAGCCTTGCGTTATGCGACGAAAGCGATCGCCGATGCGCTTAGAAGCGGAAGTGGCTGAAGGCCTTGTTGGCTTCGGCCATGCGGTGCACTTCGTCACGCTTCTTCATGGCACCGCCACGGCCTTCGGTGGCCTCGAGCAGCTCGTTGGCCAGACGCTGGGCCATGGACTTCTCGCCACGCTTGCGGGCGGCTTCCTTGATCCAGCGCATCGACAGGGCCAGGCGGCGCACGGGACGCACTTCCACGGGCACCTGGTAGTTGGCACCACCAACGCGGCGGGACTTCACTTCGACCATGGGCTTCACGTTGTTGATGGCAACAACGAATGCCTCCAGAGGGTCCTTGTCAGGATGCTTCTTCTCGATCAGTTCCAGGGCGCCGTAAATGATGCGCTCTGCCACTGCCTTTTTGCCGCCTTCCATGATCACGTTCATGAATTTGGACAGCTCTACATTGCCGAACTTGGGATCCGGCAGGATTTCACGTTTGGGGACTTCGCGACGACGTGGCATTTTTCACCTCTATCTTTGCTTCAGTTGGCATCTTTTCAGACACCGCGAGAGCCAATGAAGGACTCCCACTTACTCGACCCGCGCAGAACACCTGCGTTTGGGGTCACTACGCTGCAACTCCGCGCCACGCGGAAAAACAGCACCGAAAATTCTTCAGACCGAAAGGGCCAGGGCTTACTTGGCCTTTGGCTTCTTCGCGCCGTACTTGGAGCGGGCTTGCTTGCGGTCCTTGACGCCTTGCAGGTCGAGGGAGCCGCGCACGATGTGGTAACGCACACCAGGCAAGTCCTTCACACGACCGCCGCGAACCAGCACCACGCTGTGTTCCTGCAGGTTGTGGCCTTCACCGCCGATGTAGGAGATCACCTCGAAACCGTTGGTCAGGCGCACCTTGGCAACCTTACGCAGAGCGGAGTTAGGCTTCTTTGGCGTCGTGGTGTACACACGGGTGCACACGCCGCGGCGCTGTGGAGAGTTTTCCATCGCGGGGCTTTTCGAGTTGGTCTTTTCGACCTCGCGCCCCTGACGGACCAGTTGATTGATGGTTGGCATGAATACGTCCCAAAACGTGAAATTTGCTCTATTGAGCGAAAACGTGAATCCCTTCGGAAATTCCGAAAAGCCTTCTAGTGTACTGGTTTATGAATAACAAGGCAAACCAGCCACACCGCCAACGAATCCGGCACTAGAACGCATAGGACACCCAAGCGCTCTGCCCGGCCTTCATCCGGTAGCCGCCCGCCGCGTCGCGCACTACGACCACATCCTCGTTCTCCGAGGTGAAGGGCGTCGTGCCCACACTGCCCAGGCGTGCAGACAACGGACGGGCGCGATCGCCATAGGGGCTGTCGGCAACCAGATCTGCCAGCAGGCTGTTCAGATCGAAGTAGCTGGTCGGCCGGTCCACCACGAGGGGGCCACCGCCCTGTCGCCCCGGCAGGCCAATCAGCTTGACCGCCGCCGGCACCAAGGTGACGCGCGGCCCCGGAATTTCGCGCATACCGGCAAACTGCATCTTGTCGCCTCGCAGCGACGCGCCATGCTCCGATACCATCACCAGCACCACCGGTCGACCGCTGCTTTCGAGCTGCCCGATAAAACGGTCGAAATCGCTCAGCAGCTTGCGCAGCCGGGGCTTGTACGAAACCAGGCTGCTGCGCTTGTCCGAACCCGAGACGTGATTGCCGTCGTGGAGCGAGACGGTGTTGTAGTAGAGCGCGACGGGCTGCTCACCCTGGCGCTGGCGCTGGCGCCACCACGCCGAGAGGGCAGCGAAGTCGTCGTAGATCGACGAGCCGTCAAAGCTGCGCATATGCACCGGCGCACTGTGGCTGACTTGCACCTTGCCGCGCAACCCACCGCGGTATTCGAGGAGCTTGGCAAAGTCGTCAAACTTGCCGTCGTGGTTGAGCAGACCTCCCGTCCTGAATCCGGCCTGCTCCAGCGCCGGGAAGATTTGGCATTCGCGCGGCGCCCCTCGGTACAACTGTCCGTGCCGTACTTGCCCGCACGCCCCGTACAGCAGCCGCAGCACGGCAGGGCCGCTGTAGCTGGCGGCACTGTTGAAGTCGGAAAACAGCAAGTCGAAGCGGCCAAACAACGGGTGATTGCGTTCGCCCACCACATCCAGATCGTCCCAGGCCAACGAGCACACATGCAGGACGACAAGGTCGAACGTCGGCTTGCCGCCTGCGGGGAGATGCAGCTTGCGCGACGATTCATCCTGGTAGAACGCCTGAAGGCGCGCCTGCGGGTCCACCGGAGCGGCCGTGCTCTGCACTGCGTGGACAGCAGACGGCACTGGGCTCAGTTTCGCCACGACCGGCACGCTCAAGACGCCCAGGAAAGCGACGACGGTGACGGGCACCCAACGCATCAGCAAGGCATAGGCGGCCACGCCCACCGCCAGTGCCAGCACCACCCAAAGGTTCACAGCGCGCGCCGCCAACTCCCACAGGTATTCGCCACTGAAGCCACCGAGCCCCGCCAGCAGCCGCCCGGGCTCGGGCAGAAAGGAGTCGTGGTAGAGCAACCCCAGGGCCACCGGCCAGGCCAGCCAGCGCCGCGCGCGCCGGACCCAGGGCCGACCCAGCGGCCAGGCCAGGATGGCCGCGAACAGCAAGTTGCCGACCCAGTCAAAACTGATGGAGCCCGCGTAGTACAACCCCACCTTGACTAGGAAGTACAGACTCCAGACACCCATCCCTACACTCGGGGATTCGGGGTGCCGAGCGACCGGCACCGGCCTGTGCCGGGGACGCCGCGCCGGGGGCCTGGGTAGAGACTTGGGGGCTCGACCCGAGGCTGAGGTGTCGGATGCCTAGACCAGCCAGATGACCGGGGGATCTCCGGGTCTTGCTGGTCCATGGCGACTTACTTAATCCACAGGCGGATCGCATCCCAGGCGCGGCCCAGGATGCCCGCCTGCGCGACGCCTTCCAGCGCCACCAGCGGGACATCGGCCAGCTTCTGGTCGCCCAGCGTGACGTGGAGCGTACCGATGGACTGGCCCTTGGTGAAAGGCGCCACCAGCGGGTCGGGCCGGGCTATCTGGGTGGTGATCTTGCCCGCGCTGCCCGATGGCACGGCGATGACGATGGCCGCGTCGCGGCCGATCTTGAGCTTGCTCTCCGTGCCTTTCCAGACGGCCGGGGTGTCCACGGGCTGGCCGGCGTCAAACAGTTTGACGGCCTCGAAGGCGGTGTAGCCCCAGTTCAGCAGCTTCTGGCTTTCGTTGGCGCGGGCGTTCTCGCTGGCGGTGCCCAGCACGATGGACAGCAGGCGGCGTGGGCCCACGCCCGGGAAGTCGCGCTTGGATGTGGCCACCAGGCAGTAGCCCGCGGCCGCGGTGTGGCCGGTCTTGAGACCATCCACCGACGGGTCGCGAAACAACAATGTGTTGCGATTGGTGTCGTTGGACTTGGGCGTGCCGGGGTAAGCGTAGTGCTTGATGGCGTAGTAGTGCATTTCCTCGGGGAAGTCATGCATCAGCCGCTTGGCGAGGATGGACAGGTCGCGCGCGGTGGTGTGGTGGCCTGGGGCGGTGAGGCCCTCGGGGTTCTGGTAGCTGGTGCCCGTCATGCCCAGCGCCTTGGCCTGGTCGTTCATGAGCTTGACGAAGTTCTCCACCGTGCCGCCGACGCCTTCGGCCAGCGCCACGGTGGCGTCGTTGCCCGACTGCACGATCATGCCCTTGAGGAGGTCATCGACCGGCACCTGCATCTTGGGGTCGATGAACATGCGCGATCCCGGCATTTTCCAGGCGCGCTCACTCACGGGCAGCTTCTGGTCGCGCGTGATCTTCTTGGCGCGCAACGCGTCGAAGACCAGGTACTGGGTCATGAGCTTGGTGAGCGAGGCGGGCTCCACCGGCGCGTCGATGTCCTTGGCGGCCAGCACCTGATCGGCGGTCACGTCCACCAGCAGGTAGGTGCGCGCGGCGATTTCGGGGGGGTGGGGGGCCGTCTGCGCCGTGGCGGCAAAACAAACGAAAAAGGCCAGGGCGGGCGCGGCAAGCGCCTTGAGGAAACGGTTCATGGAGATTCAGCGGTCAGGTGGCGCACCACCAAGTTTTTCAAGAGCGGCAATTGTCCGTGAAAGAAATGTCCCCCTGCAGGGACGACGGTAACGGGCAGTATCTGCGGGCGCGCCCAGTCCATGACGGCGGACAGTGGCACGGTGTCGTCCGCCTCGCCATGCACGACCAGTGTGCGCCCATGGGCCTCGGGCGGCACAGGCGCCACGGTGAAGCGGCTGGCGGCCGTGCCCACCAGCACGGTTTTGTCCACGCGGCCTTGGGGCCACAGGGCGGCCAGCGCATGGCTGGTCACAAAGGCGCCAAACGAGAAGCCCGCCAGCGCGATGCGCTGGCCCTGGCTTGCGGGCGCCACCTGCTCGACCACGGCCAGCAGGTCCTGCAGCTCGCCACGGCCTTCGTCGTGCACGCCTGCCGTGGCACCCACGCCGCGAAAATTGAAGCGCACGGCGGTCCAGCCGCAGGCCACAAAGGCGCGCGCCAGGGTCTGCACCACCTTGTTGTCCATGGTGCCGCCAAACAGCGGATGGGGGTGAGCAATGACGGCCACGCCGCGCGGCGCGGCCAGGTCCGGGGACAGAACGGCGCTGTCGCGCACGGCCTCAATGGCGCCCGCGGCGCCGGCAAGGGTCAGGCGTTCGGTGTGTGCGTTCATGGATTGCTACTGTACTAATAGCTGCCAGCGCTTACCAGATAAGCGCTGGAGGCCAAAAATAATCTGATTGAGAATCAGCGACCAAGTTCCGGCGGCGTGAGCAGCCGCTCCACCACCTGGCCGTTCTTGAGGTGCGACTCCACGATTTCGTCGATGTCGGCCGCGTCCACATAGGTGTACCAGGTGCCTTCGGGATAGACCACGGCCACGGGCCCGGCGGCGCAGCGGTCCAGGCAGCCCGCCTTGTTCACGCGCACCTGGCCGGGGCCTGCCAGCCCGGCGGCCTTGACCTGGGCTTTGCAGCGGTCAAAGCCCTCCTGCGCGTTGTGGTGGGCGCAACTGTTTTCGCCGTTGGCGCGGTCGTTCAGACAGAAGAAGATGTGGCGTTGGTAGTACTGCGGCTGGGTCATGGCGGGCATTTTAGTTTTTCACCTCGCGGCGCGATGCGCGCACCAGCACATAGAGCAGCGCCGCGTAGGGCCACAGCCAGCCCAGCCACTGGCCCAGGCCGTAAAAGCGGATGAAGCGGCCCTGCTCCCAGATCTGCAGGGTCTGGGCAAAGTAGGCGCTGGTGGGCGCCTGGTTGAGCAGCGCCAGGTGCCAGGCCAGCGCCAGCAGCAGCA